>DAOWNN010000126.1 GCA_030642585.1 Bacteroidota bacterium
CAGGGGCATGGATTCATAGAAGCAACGAGCATAAAACTGGCAGGGTATTCCACTGTAAATTTCGCCCGTGAAATTGTAATTACACGATCTTCAATGGGTTGTCTCAGCACTTCCAAAACCATCCGCTTAAATTCGGGAAGCTCATCAAGAAAGAGAACTCCATTGTGTGCCAGGGAAATTTCTCCTGGTTGTGGCCAGGAGCCTCCTCCAACAAGTGCCACATCTGAAATTGTGTGGTGGGGTGAACGAAAAGGCCTTTTAGTTATCAGGGATATTTCCTGTTCAATTTTTCCGGCTACAGAATGAATTTTGGTGGTTTCCAGAGCCTCCTCCAGGCTTAAAGGTGGAATTATGCCAGGTAGTCGTTTGGCCAGCATAGTCTTTCCGGAACCAGGCGGACCAATCATCATAGCCTTACGTCCACCTGAAGCAGCCATCCCCAGTGCCCTCTTAACAGTTTCCTGTCCTTTAACATCCGCAAAATCGAGCTCATACTTATTTGCATACTCTGAAAAGAGTGCTTTCAGGTCTACCCTGGTTTTCTGAAGTTCTAATTCCCCGTTCATGAACCGAACAACCTCAAACAGGTTTTTCGCACCATATACATCCAGATCTTCAACCACAGCAGCCTCTTTTGCATTTTTCTCTGGGAGTATAATTCCTTTAAAACCTTCTTTTTTTGCCTGCAAAGCAATAGGTAATACCCCTTTAATAGGTTGCAACCCACCATCCAGCGAAAGTTCACCCATAATCAGGTAATCACTTAACTTATCAGACATGATTTGCTCAGAAGATGCAAGAACTCCAATAGCCAGCGTTAAATCATATGCCGATCCCTCCTTACGAATATCTGCCGGAGCCATATTAATAACAATTTGCTTACCCGGCCATTTTAAACCACATACTCCAAAAGCAGATACCATCCTGTGCTGGCTCTCCTTCACAGCATTATCCGGAAGCCCAACGAGATAAAACCGAATGCCTCGTGAAACATTAACCTCAACAGTAACTGTTGTGGCGCTTATTCCATAAACTGCACTGCCGAATGTTTTAACAAGCATAGATTAAATATAATATATGAAGGTGTTATCGCAGCCCACTAACCTAATCTACTAATAATCTTAAATATATAAAATAGTTAAGTGAATCCATAACAAATTTGAGTTTAAAGGATTATAAAAATACTATTTGTATATTTGATTAAACACAAGTTTACATTATGTTAACAAAGCTTTCCTTCTCTCAAGCAACTGGCAGTAAATACTTTTTTTATTCTATTCTATTCTTAAATCTTTCTCTAATCTGCTTTACTAAGTTTTATCCCTCAATGGATGGCCCAGCCCATCTGTATAACTCAAACATCCTGAGCCATTTGATTGGAGGCAACAAGGACATAGCTGAGTTTTACTCTATTAACATAATGCCAATTCCAAACTGGACAAGTCACATTATTTTATCACTTTTCCATGCCTTCTTACCTGCCTGGTTAGCTGAAAAAATGCTTCTCTTCTTGTATATTATCGGAATGGCTCTGTCGTTCAGATTCCTGATTAAAGAACTAAACCCAGGGAATATATCCTTGAGCCTGCTCATTTTCCCATTTATCTATTCATTCTTATTTCATCTTGGCTTTTATAACTTCAGTATTTCTTTCATCCTGTTTTTCTTTACTCTTGGTTTTTGGTTACGGCATCAATCCTCATTTAAAACATCTCATTACTTCATACTATCTCTGCTGATTACATTTACATATTTCTCAAATGTATTGACCTTCAGTTTCCTTGGCCTAACAGTTGGTTTGTTTATTCTTTATTTTACTTACAATAATTACATTAAGGACAATGACATTTCTCTTGCTTTAAAATCGGGTGGAAACAAATTGCTTGGACTATTTCTTGCTTCACTGCCTGGTTTGATTTTCCTGGCAATTTTTCTCACAAAAGTGACTTTTTTCCCTTCAGATAATAGCTATGGAGCAAAAGAACTTATAAAATGGATAAATGATGCAAGGCCATTAATAGTTTTTGATTATGCAGGCGAAGAAATAATAACAGAGCAATTCTTTCATATTCTTTTGGTGCTGCTTATTCTTAGTTTTTTCCTTAAGAATAAAGCGAACGAGGTTAAACAGGCTATTTCATTCAAAAAGGCTGATGTCTTTTCTATTCCAATTCTTCTGGCTTTTGTACTATTATTCATAATACCAAATGGTTCCGGGGCAGGCATGATGTCGGACAGGTTTAGTTTAATGATATATATTCTGGGACTGGTTTGGATAGTATCACGTGCAGTGCAAAGCAAATTTAATGTGATTGCCATAGTATTTGTTCTGGTTTTACATTTCGGACTTCTATTCAAGCATTTAAACGGAACTATTAAAAATTTGGATAAAGACGCACAAACAATTCATTACGCGGCAAATTTTGTTTCTAATAATAGTATTGTGTTACCAATAAATTTATCAGATAATTGGATGGAGCCACATTTTTCAAATTATTTGGGAGTTGATAAACCAATAATAATATTGGAAAATTATGAGGCCAATGTTGGTTGGTTCCCAACAAGGTGGAATACCGATAAATTGCCAAACATTATGCTTGGCGAAAAGAATTCTGTATGTGGTATTACCTGGTATAGTAATTCCGAAGCCAAAAATATCAGACAAATAAATAATGTCCTCTTATATGGAGATACCCGTAAACTAGATGATCAAAACTGGGAAGAATTGAAAACAATCTTAACAAACGATTTTAAGTTAAGATATCGTTCTGAAGATAACTATGTTTTACTTTTTGAAAAACTTTAATCAAAGTAAATTTCTTCTTATGCAGGGGATTTTCAAGTAGGTATTTATTCAGGTTTTTTGTTCCTTTACAGAAAATGAGCAATCAACTAAAAAACAAGCTTTACAGGATTATTTTTGAATCGGATACCCCTACAGGGAAACGTTTTGATATATTCCTGCTCATTCTCATTGGCATCAGCATAATTGCTGTGTTGCTTGAGAGTGTACCAAATATACAGTCTCAATTTGGACATCAGCTTTACATTGCAGAATGGATAATTACCTTTTTCTTCAGTATTGAATATGTTTTTCGTATCTGGGTTGTGAAGCACCCTGCAAAGTATATTTTTAGTTTCTACGGCATCATTGATCTGCTGGCCATTTTACCTAGTTTTATCGGCTTATTTTTTGTTGGGGCCCAGGGTTTAATGATCATCAGGGGTATACGCCTGTTAAGAATTTTCAGATTGTTCAAACTCACCCGTTATACCAGTGAAGGTGACACCCTTCTAAGAGCATTAAAAGCCAGCAGGACAAAAATCTCGGTTTTTCTCTTTGCAGTATTTACCATAGTAATTTTTATTGGAACCCTGATGTACCTTGTAGAGGGAGAGGAACATGGCTATACCAGCATTCCAAAAGGAATTTACTGGGCTATTGTCACCCTCACAACCGTAGGATATGGGGATATTGCTCCTGTTACTAACCTGGGACAATTTATTGCAAGCCTGGTGATGATATTGGGTTACGGAATTATTGCCGTACCTACAGGAATTGTTACTGCCGAATTTGCAAAAGATAAATGGACAAATAAATCTCTTAGTCGTAACTGTTCAAATTGTCTTAAAGAAGATCTTGATCCGGATGCTGCTTACTGTAAACATTGCGGGGAAAAACTTGAAGCTTAATCTGAAATTTTTTAGATAAATTTGTTCCAATAATCATTATGTCATGTCACAATTACCAAGCTTTTTCAGGACACATCAAACAAAGAGGTTCAACTATACACCTTTCTATTACGATGAGCAAAAAGAAGATCTGGAACAACGAACCAGCCAGATTAAACAGGATATGGGACTTGAAAAAGGAGAAGTATATGCCCCAAAAATAAGAAAGGGTCAAATGGGCAATTATTACAAAAGAAAAAGAAAACAAATTGAACGTCGCTCAAATATACGTTTAGTCATACTCATATTATTTCTTGCCCTTGCGGCCTGGTTTCTGTTTTTCAGGTAATTTATTTTCTGGCATTTCAATAATTCCAATTTTAATTTCAAGTTTGGCAAACCTTCAATATAAAAACACTTAATACAACAGATTTCTATGGCAGACATCATTCATTTATTGCCCGATTCGGTAGCCAATCAGATTGCAGCAGGGGAAGTTATCCAGCGTCCGGCATCTATTGTCAAGGAGCTGGTTGAAAATGCAGTTGATGCGGGAAGCACTGAGATAAAAGTATTACTAAAAGAAGCCGGGAAATCGAGAGTTCAGATAATTGACAATGGCTGTGGAATGTCGGACACAGATGCCAGGATGTCTTTTGAAAGGCATGCAACTTCAAAAATTAAGGATGCTAATGATTTATTCTCTATACGCACCATGGGGTTTCGTGGCGAAGCTCTGGCTTCCATTGCTGCCGTTGCCCAGCTCGAACTTAAGACTTGTAAAAAAGAAGAAACACTTGGAACACTTATTAAAATTAACGGTTCAGAAATTGAAAGCCAGGAACCCACTAGTTGCCCTCCGGGAACTAATATCATAGTAAAGAATCTTTTCTATAATATCCCTGCACGAAGGAAATTTCTGAAATCCAACTCTACAGAACTAAGGCATCTGGTTATTGAGTTTCAACGCATAGCTCTCACCCTTCCACAAATTTCTTTTTCCCTGTACCATAACGACTCTGAAATCTATAATTTATCTGCAGTTTCTTCCTTTCCCCAAAGGATAGCTGGTGTATTTGGCAGAGGAATTCTTCCAAATCTTGTTCCAGTGAAAACTGATACCAGCATTGTAAATATTCGGGGGCATATTGGCAAACCTGAATTTGCCCGTAAAACTTATGGAGAGCAATTCTTTTTTGTGAATCATCGCTTTATGCGTCATCCATATTTTCACAAAGCAGTGACCTCTGCCTATGAAGAAATTCTGCCACCTGAAACTATCCCTTCATACTTTTTATACTTTGATATTGATCCTGAAAACATAGATATCAATATCCATCCTACAAAAACGGAAATAAAATTTGAGGACGAGAGATCCATCTGGCAAATACTAAATGCCAGCATTAGAGAAGCCCTGGGAAAATTCAATGTAATTCCATCCATTGACTTTGATACTAAAGGTTCTATTGATATTCCGGTTTTAAGAAAGGATTCCCGGGCAAATCCACCACAAATAAGTATTGATCCCGGGTTTAATCCCTTTTTAGACAAACAGAACCTGGAAAATTGGGAAAAAATATATAAGAATTCCTCAGGAGAACAGGTAAAATGGCCCATACAACAGGAAAGTATAAACCCTCAAAATGAACTTTTTCAAACCGTAAGCCAGGCACAACAGAACCTATTTCATTTCAAGGGAAAGTATATACTCTCTTCTGTAAAATCAGGCCTCATGGTTATTGATCAGAAAAGAGCCCATGAACGAATCCTTTATGAAAATTTCCTGGAATTAAATTCTTCACTTAAGACTAGTGCTCAAAAAAGCCTGTTTCCCCATTCATTAGAATTGAACCCTGCCGATTACATACTTTTCAAAGAGCTTTTGCCAGATTTAAATAATATTGGTTTTGATATCCGTGACCTTGGAAATAACGCTTTAATAGTAAACGCCTATCCATCTGAAGTTAACATAAATGATCCCGTTGAAGCTTTAGAAGTATTACTGCATGAATACAAAGCAACCCAGGTCCATCTGGAAAAAGGGCATAAGGAACGCCTGGCCCAATCACTGGCAAGGGCATCATCCATCCCTTATGGAAAAGTTCTGAATCAGGAAGAAATGAAGGATCTGGTAGACCGTCTTTTTGCCTGCGACTCGCCTGGTTATTCTCCCGGAGGGAAACCGGTAATTTCCATTATAAGCATGGGAGAATTTGAAGAAAAATTCAATTGAATCTTAATTAGATGTGACATTTTGACTGAAATTAATTTTTTTCATAAAATTTTTAACTTTGGCTCAAGTATTGAAGCACTTCCTGGCATAAGCTGATTTATATAAGGAAATGCTTATAGCTCAATAAGAATATTATTAAAAAATAACTTCTGTGAATAACTTCAGAACATCTTTTGCCGGGACACCTGCTGTGGTAAAAAACCTTATCATTTTAAATATTTTGTTTTTTCTTGCCACTTATGTGATGCAAGCCTCGTTTGGGCTGGATATCAGTAAATACCTGGCTCTTTACCTTCCTTCTTCTGAACATTTCAGGCCTTATCAGTTTATTACCCACATGTTTCTTCATGGAAGCTTAAGTCATATTTTCTTTAATATGTTTGCTTTATGGATGTTTGGAAGAGTACTTGAGAGTGTATGGGGAGGCAAGCGTTTTTTTATTTTCTATTTTGTTACCGGCATAGGCGCTGCTCTAATTTATTCCCTGGTGAATTATATTGAATTTTCTGTGGTAAAAGCACAAATGTCTCATGAACAAATTGATACTGTATTACGAGAGGGTTATAATGCATATGAGCAAGGGAAGAATTTTGTTGATCCTTTGATGAGAAAAATGAATCAATTTCTAAATATCCCTACCATTGGTGCGTCAGGTGCAGTATTTGGGGTCTTACTGGGATTTGGAATGTTGTTCCCCAATACACAGCTGATGTTGTTGTTCCCTCCTATACCGATC
>DAOWNN010000150.1 GCA_030642585.1 Bacteroidota bacterium
GGAAGTTTAAGTCATATTTTCTTCAATATGTTTGCTTTATGGATGTTTGGAAGGGTTCTGGAAGGTGTGTGGGGAGGTAAACGATTTTTTATTTTCTATTTTGTTACTGGTATAGGTGCCGCTACAATTCACAGCCTGGTGAATTATATTGAATTTTCAGCAGTGAGAGCACAAATGTCTCCTGAACAAATTGATACTGTTTTACGAGAAGGTTATATTGCCTTTGAGCAGGGGAAGAATTTTGTTGACCCTTTAATGGGGAAAATGAATCAATTTCTAAATATTCCTACCATTGGTGCGTCAGGTGCAGTATTTGGGGTCTTATTGGGATTTGGAATGTTGTTCCCCAATACACAGCTGATGTTGTTGTTCCCTCCTATACCCATCAAGGCAAAATATTTTGTTACATTTTATGGAGTACTTGAGTTATTCCTGGCTCTTTCACAACCCGGGAGCAATATTGCTCATGTTGCTCATCTCGGGGGCATGATTTTTGGGTTTATTCTTATCAAATACTGGGGGAAACAAAAAAATACTTTTTATTAGGAAGCTGATGAATATAATTGAAGAAATAAAAAAATCATATAAAAAAGGTAGTTCCCTCCACAAGCTTTTATACATAAATCTTGGGTTATTCCTTGCTGTAAAGCTGGTGTTCATTATCCTCTTTCTTTTTAATGTTGGAGAGGCTGAAGTACTCGTATTAAAATGGCTTGCTGTTCCTGCCTATCTTCCTGACCTGATTCTAAGAATATGGACACCCATTACCTATATGTTCTTGCATGAAGGATTTATACACATCCTTTTTAACCTTTTATGGCTCTATTGGTTCGGAACTATTTTCCTTGAATACTTTGATCAGAAAAAATTAATTACAGTTTATTTGCTGGGAGGTTTATCCGGTGCTTTTCTTTACATTTTTTCTTTTAATGTTTTTCCGTCTTTTGCTCCATACCTGGAACAATCAGTCGCCCTGGGAGCTTCAGCTTCGGTAATGGCCATTGTTATTGCAGTGGCTGTATATGTTCCCAATTATGTTGTCAGGCTATTATTGATAGGCCCGGTTAAAATTAAATACATTGCCATCGCTGTATTTGTTTTTACATCTATTCTTGACTTTTCAATTAATACCGGGGGTAAAATAGCTCATATCGGGGGAGCAATATTTGGGTTTTTATACGTATCACAATACAGAAGAGGGAAAGACATTGGAAAAGGCTTTGGTCGTTTTATGGATAGTATTTTTAGTCTCTTCAAATCAAAAAGCAAACTAAAAGTAACTCACAGGAAAGTTCCAAAAAATGACATGGATTACAATGCCAATAAAGCAAATGAGCAGGAAGATGTGAACCGTATTCTTGACAAGATCTCAAAAGGAGGTTACGACAGCCTTACAAAAAAAGAAAAAGAGACCTTGTTTAAAATGAGTAATAAAAAATAAGCTATTTCATTCCGGGAGTATTCAATAAAAATAACCTTCATTGAAAAAAACTTTATTCAGAATAAGTAGTTTATTGGGTTTTATTTTACTTCCGGGTATTTTATTATCTTATCTTTCTATTTGGGTTAACCCTGGAAACTTGTGGTTCTTAAGTATTTTCGGCCTGTTTTATCCCTATTTTCTAATAGGGAATTTAGTCTTGTTTGCTTATTGGATTTTTCGAAATAAGAAATTTGCCTTTTTGATTCTCATTGTTATTCTTTTAGGTTCAAACCACATAAGAAGTTATTATCAATTAAAGGGCCCGGGAACAAAGAAATACCAGAAATATATTTCCAATAAGGAATCCGATATTAAAAACCTGAAAGTATTGACCTACAATGTGAGGCTGTTTAATTTTTATCAGGAAGCAGATTCTGAAAATTCATATAATGAATTTATACAAATTATATTAAGTCAGAATCCTGATGTAATTTGCCTGCAGGAAGTATTAATATCTGAATATTCGGGAATTACACTTAAGAGGCTTAAAAAAGATTTCAGCCATACTTCTTTCACATATTATAAGCTTGTAAACAACCCTTCCGGAAGCAGAAAATACGGAAATGTAATCTTTTCTTCATATCCGATCATTAATAAAGGGGAGGTAGCCTTCAGCAAGACATACAACCGAAGTATTTTTGCTGATCTATTAATCAATGATGACACGGTCAGGATCTATAATAATCACTTGCAGTCTTTTAATCTAGGATCCGAAAATTTTTCTTTTCTCACTGATTTTGAGCATAATTTTGATGATGACCCTTTGGATGAAATCCAGGATATTTCATTCAGAATGAAAGCAGCTTATATTCAGAGGGCGAAGCAGGCAAACCAATTAAGATCGCACATCAAACAAACTCATTTGCCAGTAGTGGTTTGCGGAGATTTTAATGACACCCCGGTCTCTTATGTTTATTATTCCATTAAGAAAGATCTCAAAGATGCATTTATTGAATCAGGGAAAGGGTTTGGAAAAACCTATGATCAGATCTTTCCGTCTTTCAGAATTGATTATATCTTACATAGTAAAGAACTTTACCCCGTAGAGTTCAAAACTCTTGACATTAAATTATCTGACCATTATCCCCTGGTTACAAACTTTGCATTTTAACCTGCTTTATTCCTAAGGCAGAAGGGATAAGTTCAACAAACCTGATTTTTCGGGCTAAGAAAACAACTGAGATATTGTTTTAAGGTCTACATTGCCCCCGGTAATAACAATTCCAATTCTTTTTTCATGAATCTTTTCTCCATGCTGAAGTAGAATTGCAAGAGGGACAGCTGAGGAAGGCTCCACAATAATTTTCATCCTGGTCCAAATTAGTTTCATTGCTTCCACTATAGATTCCTCACTGGCAGTAAATATTTCGTCAACATTTTTGCGAACAATACTATAAGTAAGAGGACTCATTGAAGTAAGCAGTCCATCTGCAATTGTCTTTGGATTAACAGAAAGGATAAGTTTTTTCTGATAAAAAGAACGATATGCATCATCGGCACCTTCAGGTTCAGCAGCAATTACACTGCAGAAGGGATGAAGTGCTCTGGCAACTATGCTCCCTCCACAAATTAATCCTCCCCCGCCTATCGGAGCAATGATTGCATCCAGATCATCGTATTCTTCAAAAAGCTCCTTCACTGCTGTTCCCTGTCCGCATATTACTTTACTATTATTGAAAGGATGAATAAATGTAGCTCCCGTTTTTTTTACTACCTCCTCCAATCCTGACTCCCTGGCTTCAAGTGTTGGTTCACAATATGTAATTTCAGCACCATAAAAGGCAACAGCATCTTTTTTAACCTGTGGAGCATTGTTGGGCATTACAATATATGCAGGAATACCCTGCGTTTTTGCTGCCAGGGCAAGTGCTGCAGCGTGATTTCCGGAAGAATGTGTAGCCACTCCTTTGTTAAGTTCACTATCATTGAGACACAATACCGCATTAGTAGCACCTCTGAACTTAAAGGCTCCCACCTTTTGAAAATTCTCACATTTAAAAAATAAGTCTTTCCCGAGTATGGAATTAATAGCCGATGAGGTAAGTACAGGAGTTCTATGAACAAAGGGTCTGATCCTGTCATGGGCTGCTAATACTTCTTCGTATTCAGGAATTTTCATTATTTCTTTTTTTTTACTTAAAAGAGTTCAATGCATTAGATACATACCATCCATAAATCATCTTAAATTGGTAAATCTTTTGTGTCTTAATGA
This sequence comes from Bacteroidota bacterium, assembly GCA_030642585.1. GTDB lineage: Bacteria > Bacteroidota > Bacteroidia > Bacteroidales > VadinHA17 > JAYEGO01. The sequence goes on from DAOWNN010000150.1 coordinate 3,696, forward strand.
GATAATGGCATAGAAGAATATAAGCCACCAAGGCTCCAAGACACAAAGAAACACTAAAAACAGTGTATTTCTAAGCAATTACCGAAAGGAATCTTTCACCGAAGGGAAATAATTTCATTTTTCATACTCCCGGTATGAATTCTTCACCAAGAAAAGTATATCATATTCTGAAGCATTTAATAGAAATTCTTCACTTAAATGGCAATAAATCATAAAATCCTTCAGTTCCTGTCCTTGCAATCCTGTAAGTTCTCCTACATTCTCTTCATTAAATTTCTCATTAATAATTTCTAACTTTCTTTGATACTCCAACATTTTCTGCAATTTAATCAGGCTTTTTTCCTCTTTTGTTTTTATTGAAAAACTGAAGCCCACGTGAACTTTAGCATATTTCATTGCTTCCGCTGCGGCTATTTCCTGAATATATTCCAGACTTTTTTCCCTTTGGGATTTGGGAGGAATAGAAGAAATAACTTTTTGTCTGAACTGTGCATAGTTTCCAAAACCTTCGACGGTAACTGGCTCAATCATATAAATCTTATGCCTGACAAAAATAGTTTTTGAGAAATAATTAGAAGGCCAAAAGTCTGGCAGAGAAAAATATCGTTCTTTTATACCCAGGGCTGAGATATACAAAGAATCACTTCGTCTCATAACAATTGTAAAAAATCCAAGGGAATCACTTATGGTTCCAATATTTAAACCATTATTTAATATATGTGCGTATGCTATTGGGGTCCCATTCTCATAACTTTTTAACTGGCCTTGAATGGTAACCAGGCTATCACCTGCATTTTCATTCTGACCTGTTAGAAGCAATGGAAATGAAAAAAAAAACAATCCTAAAATCAAATTTTTCTCCAGAAATGTCATGTCCGCCTAATTCCCTAATAAAAACCTCCAGGTAAAGATAAAGATTAATAAGCTGTGAAATAAGAAAATATTAGCTCTGAAAAAGAAGAGGCAGCTATTTCTTGTTTTTTACATATTTCTCAAGCCATTGCAATGTTTCCCAGTGCTTATGCAACAATGACTCCCTGGCAGCATATCCATGGCTTTCCATGGGCAGCATTACCAACCGCACGGTAGCACCATGTCCTTTTAAGGCTGAAAAATAACGCTCACTCTGAATCGGGAAAGTTCCACTATTGTTATCTGCAATTCCGTGAATCAGTAAAATTGGATCTTTCACCTGGTCAGCATGCATGAAAGGAGACATAGTATAGTAAAGTTCAGGGGCCTCCCAGTAGCTTCTTCTTTCACTTTGAAAACCAAAAGGAGTTAGGGTTCTGTTATAGGCCCCACTTTCTGCAATACCTGCAGCAAATAATCTGGAATGAGCCAGGAGATTTGCGGTCATGAAGGCACCATATGAATGGCCACCCACTGCAACTCTTGCAGGATCGGTGACTCCCATTTCACTCGCTTTATTGATGGCAGCCTCAGCATTTGCCACTAATTGCTCCACAAATCCATCATTTGGTTTAACATCCCCTTCCCCAACAATTGGAAATGAAGCATTACTAAGAATTGCATAACCCTGTGTAACATAAGACAAGATATCGGTTGGTCTTAATCTTGGAAAAGTATATGGTGAACCTGAAACCTGACCGGCAGCTTTAGCATCTTCATATTCCCTGGGATATGCCCATAAGACAGTTGGTAATGGGCCATCTTTTTCGCTATCATATCCTGCTGGCAAATATAGAGTAAAAGTAAGATCTATACCATCAGCTCTTTTGTACTTTACCAGCTCCTTACTAACACCTATTAAGGAGGGATATGGATTTTCGAACTTTGTTATAGCCATAATTTCACCACTCTTCAGGTTTCTTAAATAATAATTTGGAGGTAATTCTTTTGACTGCCTGCTGGTTATCACCTGGTTCTTTTTAATATTTATGATTTCCTGAACAGATTCATAATATGGAGCTTCAGATCTCCATAATTCAGTAGTTTCACCGCTTTTGATATTATATTTCCTTAGAAATGGCCTGTCTCCTTCCGGAGAAGAACCCTGACCCCTTAGTATTAGAAACTTGCTTTTATCGGTAAAAAGAAGTACCCGCCTGCCATAGCTGTTTCTCGATGTGAAAAATTTTCCCGGATTACCATACCTGTCATCGGTCTTATATTCCATCATAAGTTTCTTGCTTGCCATGGGATTTGAAGGATTGAAAGAGCTAACAA
>DAOWNN010000231.1 GCA_030642585.1 Bacteroidota bacterium
ACAATCTCATCAGTTTTTTCAATAATTTCCTGATACAGATCACGAACTTCTGTGAAGCCTGAGTCCTTTTTTGTGCTTAGTTTACGTAATTTACAACAAGCAGCCAGTTTTATTCTTTTTTCAAACCACCACCAGGCAAACAATGCTGCAGGAAGCAAACTGACAATATAAATGCCAGCCACTAACCATGAAGAAGAGATCGTAAGTACCAGGAGTGTTTGAATAATGTGAAACAATGGAAATGTAAAACGGCTAAGACCAAATTTAAATGAGCTGTGAAACTGTCGGTCTTTTACCTTTCTGCCAATTTTATTGGAAATCCAGTAGGGTACGAAATTATTAATAAATCCATGTAGAAACACTGGAAAGCTAATAAGGAGTATGGCTGTGTTGGTAATAAGCCGGCCTATTGAAACATATCCTTTTTCAAGCATTTCAGGACTCAACCTCATTGATACCAGCTTTTTCTTATAATTAGTAACACTCTCCCATAAAGAAGAAAGCAGAATGGGTTCATCTGCTTCACACTTTGCCAAAATTTTAATAAGTGCCTGATCTGTTTTTAGTTTATTGGGTTGTTGGCTGTTTGGAAGAGATAGATGTTTTGCCATCTTATTCTTATAGATCTCCCTTAGCTCATTATTCAGATCGTAATATTCTTCACTTTCGATATGTACCATTAGCGGAATCATTTTCCCCCACAGATCATCTTTTAACTGATTGATTGCCTTCACTGAAGTTTCCTTGTGCATGTTGTAATAATCTGATACCGAAATGGGCTTGCCAAAGTTAACAAATAAGGTGCTCCTGAAATTTTCATAGTTTTCATATTCCAGGCCAACCGGGATAATTTTAATATCAAGACTATAATTGTTTGCTTCCTCTGTTTGAAAAACAATCCTTGCAAATCCTTTTTTCAACTGCCTGAGCCTGTGAATGCCTTCATGACTTCCTTCAGGAAGAATGGCCAGGCCTCTTTTAGATCTGATGACTTCAGCTGTTTTCAGGAAAACTTCATCATTATTTTTCAGGGAATCAAAACCATCCCTGATCCTGTAAATAGGCAGAATTTTAATAAACATTAATATCCTGGCTATAAAACTTTTCTTAAAAATGTCGGATCTTGCAAGAAAAACCAGTTGCATCCTTTTGAGTGCATAAATAAGAGCAAGCGGATCCATAAGTGAATTCTGGTGGTTAATAGTAAATATGAGATGCGCATTTTTCGGTATGTTCTCCTTATTTACAATAACTATCTTTTTGTAAAAAATGTAATTGTGCCAGAAACCAACCCACGTCTTAATTAAGGCATAACCCAGTGACCATTTTTCAACCTTTTTAAGTCTCATTTGTAGTTTTTTTTTCTACTTAAAAATAGTTTATTTTTATCTTATTCCAACTTTATCCTTCATGCAGTTCCTTTTACTATTTCCAAATGAAATTCTTACCTCATTGAAAATATCTGCTGAAGGTCATGGTATAGTTTAGAAAGAAGATTTTTTCTAACTTTAGATGAGTTAATTTGCCAGCTACTTTTCTATACTATTTAAAATGGCTTCATACGCTATCAAATATTCGTGGCAGGAAAGAATTTTTTTCATCCTTGCTTTTTCCCTGATACTATTTGCTTGTTTCACCGAGATTATAGTGGCCCAGGACGCATCAGACACTGCAAACCTGCATATGAAGGATGTATCAATTCTGAGCATGGTGGATACTCTTGAATATTATGATGAAAATTTGACAGACAGCATTATGAAAGTGTCAGGAGGAACCGCCTCCATTCTCGCTTCTGAAAGCACATTTACAAATTGGGCCTCAGGTGGTCAAAATTCCGTAACCGGAATTGGGAAGGTTCGTTTATACAGCAATAAAAGAAAGCATAAGAACTACTACGGACATACCTTGAATGCGGCCCTGGGTTATATTGGAGCAAGTGGTGAGTTTCGTAAAACTGAAGACAGGCTTGATTATTATTTTAAATATTCACGCTACCTCAAGAAGAAAAAATATTTGAGTATGATGCTTAGTTTTAAAACACAAATGATCCCAGGATATAACTATCCAAATGATTCTGTAAAAATATCAAACTTCATGGCCCCGGGGTACATAATGCTTAAAGTGGGTGTTGATTATATGCCTAATCGTAAAATAAAAATATTTGTGGCTCCTCTTTCCTCGAAGATAACCATGGTTGCAGATAAAAATTTGGCGAATAAAGGGGCCTTTGGTGTAGTCCAGGGAACATTTGATGCCTTTGCTCAGACTTTTTTAAGCATGGGAGAAAATCTCAGGTATGAATTTGGAGGTTATGTTGTGCTTTCCTTTAAAGGGGACATTACAAAAATGTTGCGTTTGGAAACAGAATTGGACCTGTTTTCAAACTACAAGAATAATCCTCAAAACATAGATGTAGACTGGCAGCTGGAAGCCAAGCTAAAAATATCCAAGGTGTTTTCAGTAAACTTTGAATCACATCTGATCTATGACGATGACATTAAAACAGAGGTAGATGAGGCAGGAACGGTCTTACAAGGGCCTAAAGTTCAGTTTAAACAATTCCTTGGACTGGGAGTGTCCTTTGCTTTCTAGCTCAAAAGAAAATATAACAGCGAGATTATAATTAATTATTCTTCACGTTTTTTCTAAAATTCTTTATCATTTTAGGTAGATAATTCCTGTTAAAAAATAATCCCACAAATGCTGATACCCAGATAATAATTTTAACTTCAATTGCATGATTAAAAAAAAGACACGCAATAGCACTAAAACTAACTATTCCAAATGGAGTCCAATAAGATACGTTTTTTTTGATTAGTGTAAATACAATCAAAGGTATAACAACAAGAGAAGCAACTAACTCATATGGTATAAAAAATAAGTACAGCCCCATCAGTGTTGCAGCAGCTCGTCCTCCTTTAAACCCGAAATAAATTGGATAGCAATGACCTATTATTGCTCCAATTCCAATAAGTCCAAGAGAAATTGATGAAATATCAAAATAATAATTAGCAATAAGCATTGGAACTAATGCTTTTAAACTGTCTAATGCTCCTGTTAGAAGCCCCCATACAGCACCAACATTCTTAAAGGTATTGGCTGCGCCCGGATTATTATTTCCAATGGTTCGAATATCTATACCTTTAACAAGCATTGTAATAAAGTAAGCAAACATTATTGAACCTGACAGATATCCGATTACAAATAAAACCAAATATGTTACAGCTGTACTCATGGTATCATTTTAAAATTATTTAAAATTAATTGAAAGACTGTATGATTTTGGCCCTAAATATATAGCTTCAACTAAATGAGGTTCACCGATAATCAGTTTATCACAAGGTACTGAATCTTCCAATTTATTTATTAGATCAGAAACTGCTTCAGGATTATCATTCATGCTGATTACATTTATTAATTTTGCTTTATCAATTGAATTTTCCTTCATCTTCTCAATAATCGAATCAATAATCAGCGAGTTTGCCTGTTTAAATGTTCGTCCTTTCCCAATTGGAAGCATCTCTCCATCCTCGTCATCTCCAAATAGACCAACAACAGGAATAATTCTTAAAACAGAACCCATTAAAGCTTTTGTTTTACCTATTCGCCCTCCCCTGTACAAATAGTTCAGATCAGCCATTACAAAAAATGAAGATGTGTTTTTAACAATTTCCTGTGACAGCCTGATTATATCATCAGGATTCTGATATTTTTTAATCATATCTATTACCCTTAACAGAACAACACCAACTCCATTTGCCGCTTGTCTCGAATCTATATTGATAATAGGTATGGTTTTTTCAAACATTTTTCTGACATCCTGTGCAATAGCATAAGTTGCACCAGACATATTACTACCCATAATAACTTGTACTATCAGGTCATACTTGTCTTTATTTCTTTCAACCATCTCTATCATTTCTCCTTTTACCAGTGAAGTGCTTTTTGCAATAATATTTTCAGTCTTATACTTTTCAATCAGCCAACCGGCAGTATATGTATCTGATTCACGGTATTCCTTATCATTGATAAGAACAGGGAACTTCAAATATTCTATATCAGGATATTCAACCTGATGAAAGCCAAGTCCCAGATTATCAGCTGCAATTATTAAAATACGTTTTTTCATATGTACCTCCTATTCAAATGTTAAATAATAATAAAATTGATATTGACCGCCATAATATTCTTCAAATTCCAGGTCCTGAAATATTTTTTTCAATTCAGGAAGAAGCTTATTATGTCTTTTCGCCGGAACACCTTTATAAAGAGTAACAAGATTTTCTTTTTGCGCAAGTTTTTCTATTGACTTAACCCCAACCTCTTTTATATCCTTTCCCGAATGAATGATTTTTCCGTCATACATTGTGAAAAAATCCCTCTTTTTTACTATTATATCATCTTCTGCCGCAGTTTCTCTTATAGCCCGGGATATTCCACAATACCTGATATCGTTCAGCTTATTAATAAATGACATATTATTGATATTAATATCATTTGATACGGCCATTAGCATGCTGATA
>DAOWNN010000101.1 GCA_030642585.1 Bacteroidota bacterium
AGTAGAAGGAACCGACCCTTTTAAAGTTTTTGGAGCTTCCCATAACTGATGTATTTTACCAGCAGAAATATTATATGTCATAATTTTCCATGCAGTGTGACGTGCTGGTAAAATAGAATCTACCGCGCCTCCACGACCAGGTTGCCTGATAAAGGCTAGTTGATTGTCTTCTGACCAACGTGGAGATGCATCGCGATTAAAAGAAGGAGAGACCCAAAGAATCGGAGTATTCAGATCCTGAAAAACTCCAATAAAAGAATGGCCTCCACGATTCGATCGAAAAGCCAGCTTTGATCCGTCTGGAGACCATACCGGAGAATCATTTCTCCCCCGGGTAGAAAATATTTTTCTTGCTTCGCCAGACCCATCTACAGGAACTTTCCATATTTGACCTCCACGAACAAATACCACCTCATTGCTTCGTGGTGAAATAACAGGATTCCCTCCCTCTCCCAACAAAATTGGCTCTCCCCCTTTAAACCGGATACTCCAGATCTGTACCCTGGGAGGTTCCGGATTAAAAGTTGGATTTACCGGAAGGGCATCATCCCAATTAGATCCAAAATCTCCACCCCGAATATAAACACACCATTCCCCATCTGCAGATAAAGAAAGACTTGAAATAGCCTGTCCATCATCCTCCATATAAGAACTCAATTGCCGTGCTTTATAATCAGGACCTTCGGCAACATAAATATTGCGCAAGCCCTCTTTATCAACAGCCCAGGCTATTCTGGTTCCGGTAGCTGCCGAAGTCAGATTAGAAGGAAAAGGATATGATTTAACCTGACTCAATGAAAATATTTGGTCCTTATTAACATCAGACTGGGCAATCAACATATAAGGAGTAAAAACAAGAATTACTCCTATTAAAATGCCAGAAATTGTAAAATGTAAACTATTGGTTTTCATGACTTATTTATTTAAATGAACAATCTCGCAGCCTCGGAAGGGAACCCTCTGGAATAAGTTGTCAATATATAAAAAGAAAACTGATTTATTCGGAAAATTGAAACCTCCTTCTTGAAAAAATTGCTTTTCAAAGTCTTTTAACTACTTTTAAATATGCTTGTTGAAAAAAATCTGCTCTCTCAATGGGTAGAAAACTATACCGAGGGTCTACATTCCTGGGCTTTTCATAAAGTTTCAGATGGGGATTTGGCTAAAGATCTGGTGCAGGACACTTTTCTTGCAGCAGCAGAAAAGATTGAATCTTTCAAGGGTGACAGCTCTCCTAAAACATGGTTATATTCAATTCTCAACCATAAAATTATTGATCACTACAGGAAAAAAGTAAACCAGCCGGTACGGATGGATAATCAATCTCTGGGTACTTTTTTTGATAAGAATGGTAGCTGGATTAAAGAAAAAAGGCCAAATAGCTGGCATGAAGATGAATCTCACTTACTGGATGATCTGGACTTCAGGGGCGTACTGGAAAAATGCCTTGAAGCTTTGCCGGAAAAATGGAGTACCGGTGTCAAGCTAAAATACCTGATGAGTAAAAAAGGTGAAGAAATTTGTCAGGAAATGGGAATTGCTCCTACCAATTTGTGGCAGATCATACACAGGGCTAAAGTACAATTAAGAGATTGTATTGAAAGTGCCTGGTTTCAAAACTAAAAATTGAATGAAAAAACTAATGCACATATTGTTTTTGTCCTGTCTGAAGGCAACTGAACTGATTGAAAAAAAATTCAGGTTCAGGCTGTCATTCAGGGAAAAACTGCAACTTAAAATGCATAAATCAATGTGTGATGCCTGTACAAGATATGAAAAGCAAAGTATCCTCATCGAAAAGGGTCTCTCAACCTTAGACGAAAAGGTTCCTGATGAAAAAGACATAGTACATTTGAAACACCTTATAATTCAAAAATTAGAAAATACTTCCGGGTAAATGAAAAACCAGGGGTCAATTAATCTGTTTTCTTATTATTTCAGGCCAGGGTAGGAGAAGTAATTGATAAATGCCCTTCATGTAAAGAAAAAACAAGGTGGATCCCCACAAAATTACTCTCACCAATATTTACTAATGATGAAACTTTAGAAAGCCTTGCTTTATTTGCCCGCTATAATCCTCAACCACTTTTCAGGCTTGATTCAAAAGGAATCATTCTTAATTCAAATCTTGCATCGGATGTTCTTTTTAATTTAGAAACCCTGGTTGGTGAAAATATTGTACAGCTTTTTCCTGAATTACTAAAAATCAGATTCAGCGATTTAATTAGTAATGAAGAAGTAAAAGAAATAATGATTTCAACTAAAGGGAAATTTTTTAATCTTGTTTTCAAGGGAGTTTCAGCTCTATCTAATATTAATGTATATGGAAATGACATAACCAGGGTTATTCTAAATGAAATAAAGATAAAAGATCAGGCAAAATCAATAAATGAAAGTATCCAGTATTCATTGTTTATCCAAAAGGCTATGCTGCCATCGGAAGAGAACCTGGATAAAATATTCCCGGTCAGTTTTGTTTTAAATAAACCCCGTGATATTGTAAGCGGAGATTTTTATTGGATAAGTGAAATTGGTAAACTTAAAATTGTAGTTGTATCTGATAGCACCGGACATGGAGTGCCCGGAGCCCTAATGAGTATGATAGGAATTTCAATGTTGAATGAAATTATTTTAAGAGAAAAAAAATATGACCCCGAAGTAATTTTAAACTGCTTGAGAGAAAGAATTATTCTCTCATTGTCTTCAGGAACCGAAGACTCAGGTATTAGTGATGGGTGGGATATTGCTATTGCTGTAATTAACACTGAAAAAAATAATATTCGTTTTGCCGGGGCCTATAATCCCTTATATATTAATAGAAACAATGAACTTCTTATTCTCGAAGCCGATCGAATGCCGGTAAGGAAACATGTAAAAGACAAAATTCCTTTTACTGTGAAAACCTTGCAAATATTACCTGGTGACCAGTTTTATCTTTTTAGTGATGGTTATAAAGATCAGTTTGGCGGAGAAAGAAATAAAAAATTCTCCTCCAGGGCATTTCATAGCCTTATACAACAATTGGGTGAAATCCCTTTTGAAGATCAATATGATGTTTTGAATGACAGATTTAATTCCTGGAAACAAGAATATGACCAGATTGATGATGTGCTGGTGATGGGATTTAAGCTTGATTAAACCATTTTATTGTGAAAATCAGCAAGAGATGTTTTGCTCATCTCTTCTTCAAAAACCCTGTCAGGACTTCACAATAACAATTCCTTTGCTCATGAATTTGTTCTCACTTCCTGCCTGCCGGTAAGTATAAGGTTTGTTCTCAATTTGCTCAGACTCTGACAGGTTTTTTCTTCCCCTGTGCGCCCTGAACATTTTCTTACTCATCCCTCACCTCTTCTTCTGTCAGGTTTTCTTTTCCACACGACTACATACATGTAATAAAAACAAATGCAATGATTAAAACTCATTTAATAATAAAGTTACTGTTGATCTCTATGTCCATTTTCGGACAAAAGGAGATAATAAGCCAGGTAGATGCCCTGGAATTTGACCGTCTGGTAAAACAAAATAATGGCATTTTACTTGATGTACGAACAAATTCGGAATTTAACAATGGACATATAGCAAATTCCGGTAATCTTAATTTTTATTCCTTGAGTTTTAGAAAGAAATTGTCACTATTGCCCCGTGATCAAGCTATTTATTTGTATTGCAATACAGGATACAGAAGTGAAAAAGCAGCAGAATTCTTACTCAATAATGGCTATTCTAATGTATATAATCTGGAACATGGAATTATGGAATGGGACCTGGAAGAATTACCTGTTATTGTAGAACCCGGAGCCCGTCCTGACCTCGACAATAAAATGGAAACAGAAAGGTATTATGCTCTGATTAAGTCTGATCCTCTCGTTTTTATAGATTTTTATGCACCCTGGTGTGGCCCCTGTCGAAAGATGATGCCCCTGATAGACAGCCTGAAAGTAGAATACCTTGAGGATATTCACGTCGTAAAAATAAATGTGGATGCCAGCAAAAAGCTGATTAAGCACCTGAAACTAATTGGAGTCCCATACCTGGCATTTTACAATAAAGGAGAATTGGTATATACTCAAAACGGAGCAGCGACAAGAGCTGAACTCACAAATTTATTTCAGACAAATATCCTCAAGCAAGGCTTATCTGCAATTCATTAAGCAAAATAATTTAAAAACTGTCAGGTTTGGGATTTTAAACGACTATATGAAAAATTGAAACAAACAATTAATCAAAATGAAAAAAAGAAAAACCTTAAAGATTCTGATTTTACTTGCCATAACAGGCTTACTAATTGGAGGGGCTGCAATAATCTATTTGTTCAATATGCCCCACCAGGATATTCAATCATCAAAAACAGATTATTTCCTGACAAGTACTCAAATTGTGGAGGAATACCTGGCAGATACACAGTCTGCAAATGAAAAATATCTTGCTGATGACGGGAACTCAAAAATTCTTGAAATAACCGGAATAATAAATATGATATCTGAAGATTTCAACAAACAAATAGTTATCCTGATGAAAGAAAAAGGGAGCAAAGCAGGTGTGAGTGCTTCATTCACAGAAGAGACCAATGCCAATGCAGCACAGTTAACAGTGGGACAAACTGTCACTATTAAAGGAGTGATTCGTTCCGGGGCAAATTATGATGAAGATCTTGAGCTTTTTGAGAATGTTATTCTGGAAAAATGCGACGTCATTATTACACAAAATTAACAATTATATAAATAAATTAAACAATCAAAAACATGAAAAAAGTAAGTGTTTTATTAATCGGATTTATGCTGCTGGTCGCGGGAAATGCGTACAGTCAGGAAAACAACAAATTAGTAAGCTCTAAGTCTCAAATTAAATTTCACTCTCACACTTCGGTCGAAGATATTGAAGCCAATAACTATACGGCCGTAGGTACTATTAATACTGAAACAGGAGAATTTGTTTATTCTGTTCCCATGCAGGGATTTGAGTTTGAAATAGCACTCATGCAGAAGCACTTTAACAGTGACAATTTTCTGGATACAAAAGCTTTTCCAAAAGCTAAAATAAAAGGCAAGATCACTAAGCTTGACGAAGTTGACTTTACAAAGGATGGTATCTATCCTGTATCGGTAGAAGGAGAATTGACCATTAAGGGAGTAACTAAAACAGTTCATGAGAAAGCAAGCATTACAGTAAAATCAAATGCTGTACATGTACAAAGCAGTTTTAATGTTGTTCTGGCTGATTATGGTATAGAATTTTTGAAAGGGAAGCCCTCAAAAAACATTGCAAAAGAAGTGGAAGTTACCGTACATGGTGAGTATTCACAGGAATAAATTTTAAAAAGGCACATACTGGATAAAGTATGTATGTGCCTTTTCTTTTATCCGGTTATAAACAAATGATAAAACTTCAATGAAAACAAAAAGTATACTTTCCGGATTTATTTTCCTGTTTTCATTTTTATCGTTTGCCTATTCAAAGTTTCCTGAAGAACCTGGCAGCAATAAGCTGTTCAAAATAATAAGAAGCCGGGATTCTGACGAAGTCGTATATGATATTAATTTAACCAATACAGGTACAATAAATACATTAAATCCAATAAACATTTATTGGATTAAGAAAACAGAAAACGGAAATACTGAGCCGCTTACCCGGATACAAAAAAAATATGGATATGGACTAAAATTCCAAAATGTTGCTGATGAAAAAGCTGATTTTGAATTTATATCCTTCTTGGATAGATCATTCTTTATTAGAAGAGCCGATGATCATATTTACAAAGTATTTACATACTCAGATGATAGAAAAATTGAAGTAAACAGCCTGTTTATTCAGTTCGAAGGAAACTCCTGGATTCCTACAATCCTCAAAGTTGAACTTCACGGAATTGATCCCACTAATGGTAAGCTAATAGTTGAAACAATTGTCCCTAAAGCTCAAAATTAAAAACAATAAAACATCATGCCTGTCCTCGAAATCTCTTATCTTTTCATTGGCTTTGCAGCATGTACTGTTGGTGCTCTGCCTTTTGGGATCGTAAATCTTACGGTACTGGATGAAACTTTAAAAAAAGGAAATCGCAGCGCATTAAATATTGCACACGGAGCAGCAATTGTAGAAGTAATGTTCGGACTGGCAGCAATACTTACAGGAAGTTTGATTGATTCGTATCTGGATAATAATATATTTATTAATTACTTTATTTTAGGCTTATTCATTGTTTCAGGCATGGTCTTTTATTTCAATAAAAAACGCATTGACTTTCCCGGGAAATCACAATTTACAGGTTTTTTCAAAGGAGTTTTCCTGAACCTGATCAGCATCCAGGTGTTTCTTTTTTGGATCCTTGCAATAGCATTTCTTTCAACAAAGAACCTTCGTCCGCCTGACTCAATTTCTATATTTATATTCCTTATTGGAATCTGGTTGGGCAAAATGATGGTATTATGGTCTTACACAATTTTAAGTAAAAATATCATTGCCAAATCTCAAAAACTTTCTAATAATATGAATCGTATTATCGGACTAATTTTATTTTCTGTAGCAATAATACAAGCCGTAAAAATGTAAATTCCTCTTTTAGCTAATAAAAGTGAATTTAAGACTCTTTTCTAATTTGTAGTATTGGAATCAATGAATAATTATTTATACAGTATTTTTTCATTTGTTAATTGTCTGTCCCGTAGATTATTGAAAGGCAATACCATGTTTTTAGAATGAATGTTAAAACTATCTTTTCAGTCCCATAGGGACGACATATATATTTCTAAAATTAATTTGCCAAATATTTTATTAAAAAGTCGAATCTTATATTAATTATACTTTTAAAACTTATGAAATCAATATTTACAACAATAATACTCATCATTCTAAACATGAATTTGTACGCACAAAACTATAGAAGTGCCAATGAAGCAAAAGGATTAAATCCGGGTGTTCAGGCTCCATTATTTAAGGCCATTGACGGAAGTGGTACCGAGTTCTCACTTGAAAATGCCTTAAGAAAAAGTCCGGTAGTTATAATTTTTTACCGGGGATTCTGGTGTCCGGTTTGTAACAAACATCTTGCTCAAATTCAAGATAGCCTCCAATTGATATCCGATAAAGGAGCAATCGTCATAGCAGTATCTCCCGAAAAACCGGAATATCTGGATAAAATGACTGAAAAATCGGGAGCAAGTTTTACACTCTTGTATGATGAGGACTATAAAATCTCTGATGCTTATGATGTAACTTTTAAGCCAAAATCAAAACAACTATTTGTTTATAACACGCTGCTTGGCGCTCATTTGAAAGAAACCCATTCCGATGAGTCACAACGATTACCCATACCAGCAACATATATAATAAATAAGGATGGTATAATTGTATGGCGTCAATTTGACCCGGACTATAAAAATCGTTCTACTGTTAGTGAAATTATGAAAGCATTATCAGATATATAACAGATAAAGAAGTCCGAAAAATAATGTGTTGGTTGCCAGCTTATTAGATTTCATTATTTTTATAGAATATTAAGCTAATTCAATATAATTCACGATTACAAAATGAAGATAATTTCTACAAACGCACTCCGTAGCTTTATTGAGAAAGACCGGGGTTTTGTTATTGATATACGTCCGGTTGATGCGTATAACGGATGGGAAATGCAAGGAGAAGTTCGGGGAGGGCACATAAGGGGAGCAAAAAATTTACCCCTGAAATGGACCAGTTACATCGACTGGATTGA
>DAOWNN010000113.1 GCA_030642585.1 Bacteroidota bacterium
GGTATTACCGCAGAATACATTGAAGCTCTTCTCGGAGAATGCAATACTACCACAGATTCAGATCTTCCCAGTTTATTATCAGTATTTTGAGCTGATGATACAACAGGGTTCATCACCAAAGCCAGAATAAATAATATGATAAATGACTGCTTCCCCATTTGGCGTGGTTCAATAAATTCTATGCACTGCAAATATACACCAAACGAAAGAAAGGTGGATTTTCTTGTTCTAAAGTATGCTAGTTTTTTATGAGGGAATGAATAAGCCGATTATCAAGCCTTAAATTTATCCAGAATACTCATTATTCTTTGCAGGTCTTCACCCGACTCAAAAGGAATTACAATTTTGCCCTTTCCCTGCTCGTTTACCCTGAATTGAACCTTTGAAGTAAAGAACCCGGACAATTGCTCCTGGAGATCTTGATAATCTTCCATCAGCTTTTCCTTGATTTCTTTATTAATCGTCCCTTTTAATTGTCCTTTATTGATCTTTCTCACAATATCTTCCGCTTTCCTAACAGAAAGTTCTTCATCCATGATCTTATAATAGGACTCAATCTGCACTTTGGGATTTTCAATATTTACGAGAGTTCTGGCGTGCCCCATGGATATCTTTCTTTCACGAATTCCCAGCTGAATCTCTGCAGGTAATTTTAAAAGTCTAAGATAATTAGATATGGTAGAACGTTTTTTCCCGACTCTATCACTCATTCCCTCCTGGGTAAGCTTACACTCTTCGATCAACCTCTGGTATGAAATGGCAATTTCAATTGCATCGAGATCTTCTCTCTGGATATTTTCAACAAGGGCCAGCTCCAACATGGCCTGATCATCAGCTGTACGAATATATGCAGGAATTCTTTTCAGACCTGCAATTTTACAAGCTCTTAATCGTCTTTCTCCTGTAATAAGCTGGTAAGAACCTGCCTCCAGAAGCCTTAGGGTAATGGGCTGAATGATTCCAAGCTCTTTTATGGAAGAGGCCAACTCTTGCAGGCCTTCCTCATTAAAGCTGGACCTGGGCTGAAATGGATTTGTTATAATTCTGTCAATCTGAATATTATTGATAGCATCAATCTGTTCAAATTTCTCCCTTTCAGCACCGTCAATTAATGCTCCAAGTCCTCTTCCTAATGCGTTTTTTCGAGCCATAAGTCTATTCTAAAATACTATTGAAATTCTCCGGATGAACTTATCAATCACAATTAGTCCATGCTAATTCCTATTCTACAATCTTCTGAGAATCAGGAATCATTGTTTTTCCATTTTTCTGTAATAGCTCCCTTCCAAGATTTAAATAATTCACCGAACCTTTTGAGTTTACATCATACAACAAGGCCGGTTTCCCAAAACTTGGGGCTTCACTCAATTTGACATTCCGTTGAATTATTGTATCAAAAACCATTTCCTGAAAATGCTTTTTAACCTCTTCAACAACCTGGTTTGAAAGTCTAAGTCTTGAATCATACATTGTCAGTAGAAATCCTTCAATTTCAAGATCAGGATTCAGTCTGCTTTGAATTATCTTCACTGTGTTTAATAATTTCCCTAATCCCTCCAGGGCAAAATATTCACATTGAACCGGGATAATTACAGAATCAGCAGCAGATAGAGCATTTACTGTGAGCAGTCCGAGGGAAGGGGAACAGTCTATCAGGATAAAATCATAATTGTCCCTAACTTCTTCCAATACCTGTTTTAGCTTCTTTTCACGATTCGGCAAATTAAGCATTTCAATCTCTGCCCCAACAAGATCAATATTGGATGGCAAAATACCCAGGCCCTCTATTTCAGTAGTAAGAATAATATCACTGGCAAGCACATCATCTACCAGACATTCGTAAACACCCGTTTTGATATTCCGGACATCAAAACCAAATCCAGACGTTGAATTGGCTTGGGGATCGGCATCTACAATAAGAATTTTATACTCAAGGGCGGCCATGCTGGCTGCCAGATTTATTGCGGTAGTTGTTTTACCAACTCCTCCTTTTTGGTTTGCAATTGCAATGATCTTCCCCATTTAATAGTTAAATTAAAAATACATAAAAGGATATTTCAAAGGTTCTTTTCAGAGCCTCAAATTTAATATAATAAGCTTGTAGAAAAATTATTGTTAAAACAGAATTACAAACATTTATTTCAGTTTTATAAACATATTATTAACATTACAGGCTCTGAAAGGCCGGGCTAATGAAGCTAAGTTTATAAGACATAAGAGATAAGCTGAGGAGTGTATTATGTTAAGGATACAAGCCCATTTTATAAAACCATTTATTTGAACCTTAGTTCAGTATTACTTTAATTTCAAATAGCTTTGGCCAGTTTTTGCCGGTTACAAAAAGCCTGTCTTCCTCAATATCATATGCAATTCCGTTCAACACGTCAAGTCCCGGATGATGATCTTCCTCTTTCAGGAGTCCGTTCAAATGAATATAAGAAAGCACTTTCCCGCTATTTGGATCTATCATTGCAATTTTATTGGTAGTATAGACATTGGCATATACAAGGCCATTAATAAATTCGAGCTCATTCAGGTTTTGAACTGCTCCCTTGTCATCAAACACCTCAAGACGGTATTTTTCAGTATATGAATCCGGATCAAGGAAAAATAAATTATTGCTGCCATCACTCATAATCAGGTTTTCATCGTCTGTAGTGATCCCCCATCCCTGTGTAGCATAACTTATCTTATTCAGGAATTTAAAGCTGTTCTTGTCATAAACAAATCCTACTCCTGAAGTCCATGTAAGCTGAATTATTTTATCACCGTATATGCAAATTCCTTCTCCGAATATATCCGGGGGAAGATTTAAGCTGGCCTGTAATTCTCCCGTTTCAGCTTTTATCTTACGAAGAGAAGAGCTTCCTCTCTGACCCGTTCCTTCGTAAAGAAATCCCTTTTCATAAACCAATCCCTGGGTATAGGCATTTTGATCATGTGGATAAACCTGCACTATCTCATAAGAATAATTTTGTGGAACTATTTCAGATCCAATGACAATATTCCTTGAGATACGGCTTGTGCGTATTCCAGCTGAATAAGTTTCTATCATAAGTCTTTTTGTTCCGACGGTATGGTCACGACTTTCAAGCCAGAATTCATAATCTTTATATTCAATATATGTTTTTGATTGTCCTTCGAGAATAAGCTTTATAAGTCAATCTGTAAAGAGCTATCCATTTTCTTTAATATAACCTGAATCTGATCACCTGAATTAAAGATCTGATTTGGTTTCGGAGCAACTATTTCAAGGATCTGAATATTTTTCGTGGGACGATTGGCTGGTTTTATATCTTCCTGGCTTGCCTTTCCCTGCTTTTGATTTACAGATTGATTATTGCAGGAAACCTGGAAAAGCATAGTATATACACCAAAAGCGATAAAAAACAGGGTTCTATTCAAGATCATCATCTGTTTTTCTTAAAAAAATTTAAAAATTTACTCAGGCCTGAGCTTTGAAAGTATAGATCAGCCCTTTCCTGTTTATGCAATGATCCATCTGGATCTAGCATTTGCCAGATCAATCCCCAATCAGGGATTCCTCCTATATTTTTATCATCAATAAAAACATCTGCATTAATTTTCCTGCTTATTGTATCATCATAGACCTCTTCAGGGTAGTTTTTGTTTACCGCATAAAACTTCAGGCCTTTGGTTTTGCAATATTCAACAGCCTCTTCCAATTCTTTGCCGGAGCGATAAGTCCAAAGTATGATCTGGCAGCCAAGATCCTGCAACTTCCTTAGCGTATCTATGGCAAATATGATCTCCTTCCCTATTTCAGGATATTTATGCTCCACTATGGTACCGTCAAAATCGACAGCAATTTTCAGATTCAGGAATTCTTGTTTCATACTATAATATTTCAAGTCCAAAAATAATGAACTCCTGGCAGTAATAAAACTTTAACCTCCAAGAAATAGATATATAATACCAATACAAATAAACTTTCAGACATTGCTATAAAGGATTGTAGTAGAATATGTAAAACGAAAAAAGCGACTTACCCGTCAAGCTTCTGTAAGCCGGGCAGGAAGAGGTTGATCTACAAATACTTTTACGGGTAATTCGATGGCCCTGATCACCCGGCGAGTGTGCCCTTGAGTTATACGATGACTCGAAGTCATCGTATAACTACTTTAAATTAATAAATTCTATTAATTTTATGCGTAAATAATATGCGTAAATATATTCCTAATACAATTACAGCTTTAAACCTTGTTTGCGGGGTTTTATCCATATTCTTTATCATCAGGGGTGAGGTTATATGGGCTTCGTACATAGTTTTCATTGCTGCAATTTTCGATTTTCTGGATGGTTTTGCAGCCAGGCTTTTGAATGCATATTCCGATCTTGGGAAAGAGTTGGATTCTCTTGCAGATCTTATAAGTTTTGGCCTTGCTCCCTCATTTATTGTAATACACGAAATTGCTGATGCAATGGGCCTCACATTACAATTCTCATTGCAGGGAATCAAGCCATTTCATCTTCTTCTTCTTTTCCTGCCGATTCTCCTTGTTGTGGCTACAGCATTCAGATTGGCCCGGTTTAATAATGATCCTGCCCAGGAAGAAAAATTCTTAGGTTTACCTTCTCCTGCCTCAGGCTTATTTTTTGCATCTCTTCCACTGGTACGGAATTACCTGGAAGAATATTCTTCAATAAGCTTTCTCAACAATCCGGCTTTTATTGTCGCCCTGGTCTTGATATTTTCTTACCTACTGGTCTCAAATGTGCCTATGTTCTCTTTGAAAATCAAGAATATAAGGGATAAGAAGAACATCCCTTCGTATATCATCGGCATCATTTCGCTGCTATTATTGTTCTTGTTTTCATTAAAAGCTGTTTTTGCTATTGTTATTTTATATATTTTTATGTCATTAATTTTAGTTTTGTTTCCACAAAATACTGAAAAGGAAAGATGAAGTTTATTGCCGAAATAAATGTAATGCCTTTAAAAGCCCTGCTGGATCCTCAGGGGAAAGCTGTTTCTACCAGTATGAAGAATATTGGATTTCAGGAAATTGAAAATGTACGTATCGGCAAACATATAACCTTAGAAATTGAATCTGATTCGAAGGAAAAAGCCATGGAGAAAGTAAATGAAGCCTGCAATAAGATATTGGCGAACCCCATCATGGAAGGATATGAATACACAATCATAAAAGCATAATATTTAAGACTTTCAGGCTTTTACCTACCCGGTAATTTGCCTGGGAAACCCTAGATTGCCTAATGAAAGAGGCCGGCTAACCGCCGGCCTCTTGTTTTTCTCTCAAAACTTTTTTATTAGAGATCAATGGTTTTCTTTAGTTTTCCGGCTTTTCTCGACTCGTAGGAAATATTCAGCTCCCCTTTCCCCGAAACCAGGAATTGATATTCCACTTTTCCGAATCCCGGAACCTGACAAAACTGCACTTCAGGTTTGTATTGCTTATAGCTTACCTTGTCGAAATACAAGTTGGTGATCTTCCCACCAGAAACAATCTTCACTCCCTTTCCACTAAGCTTTATCACATCCATCGGATACACCTTATCTTTAACTGTATGATAAGTAATGGAAGGCATTGCTTTGTTGTTGCTCAGCCTTACCCTTATGCGATACAAGTCTTTGGCAATTTTCTCCTTCTCAAAGACTTCCATTTTTACTTCAGGTGTTTGCTCTGCAGCAAATATCACTGCTGCCGCATTTCTGTGTACCAGGTCCTGAAGCATAAAAGGATGTGGCAGCCTGGAGCTCATTTTCATCCATCCGCCAATCTCAATATCTCCATATAGTGGATGCTTATATGGCTTCCATGATGTAAACAGCTCTCCCATTGCAACATGATCATTATACTTAAGTTTTTCTCTTGCCCTTTCCTTATTTGGTCCTGAGAAAAAGCTTTCTTCTTCTTTTTCCTTCCCTTTCTCAGGTTTACTATAAGTTTCGGTAGCAGATACAAAAAGCTCACCGATGAAAGTATATGCCCCAACAATATGATCCATAAAATCACCAAAATCACCATAGGTTGTATACAGGTCTTTCCAGCTAACTAAGTAGCGGTAACCGGGAACTATTTTCTCGGCATTTTCTCCCAGGTAATCATAAACGCGGATATCTCCCTGATCAAATTCTCCCTGTGCTTTAGTGCTTGGCCCCCTTAAAAACATACCACCAGAGTTATGAAAAGCAAATACCATAATTATATTTGGTCTTTTCAAAATATAATCTTTTATCGCACTCAACCCAACTCCTGAAAAAGGATAATAGCCTGAACCACTTTGAACATAGGGTGGGGCCCAGTTATACCCCCAGTTACGGTTTGGATCAACATAACCTTCTGAATCTTCATTCACCCTGCCATCTCCATCGTTATCAATTCCTTCAGAACCCAGTCTTGTCCACTCCCCTTTTTCACCCGGCTTTACCCTGACCATGAGACGTGGATCTTCGGGGTCGGTTTTATAATCACCAAAAGGATCTTTTATCCTCATCTGGGTAATGCTTCCATCCCCATCAAGATCATCAGGAAAATCCTCATCAAAAAGTCCGTCCCTGTCATCATCTTTAGGTCTTCTCAAGCCCCGATTTGTGCTAGGGGTGTTTGCATCATTGAAAAAATGATACCTGCCGTCAACATTTACACTTGGTATAAGATAAAACGCATTCTTGTCAACCAGCTTTGTTATTTTCTCATTTTTTCCATACTTTGTTAGCAACTCATTTGCAAGATAAAGTCCCACTTCTGCTGCCTGAATTTCATTCCCGTGAATATTACCATCCACATAAACACCTGGTTTGGTCAGAGCTTTACCTGTTTTAGGATTGTTAATTGTAAGTGCATAGATCTCTCTTTTCTCTTCACTTTTTCCAAGCATTTCAAGTTCAGTTAAATCAGGAAATGCACTATGAAGAGCCTTCAATGCCTCTACTACCTGTTCATAACTATAATAGTAGTCAAACCTCAGGGGAATTGTAATTTTCGTCTGTTGTGCATAAAGAGTAGAAAAGGAGATAATTCCCAGAAGAATAAAAGTGGTGATCAGATTTAGTTTTTTCATTTTACACCTCCAATCTTTATTTGTTTCTCATCGCCCCAGGCGAAAACAGAACTTAGTTTAACATTTAGATTAACTTCTTTTTCAGATTCAATAAGCCAGGTCAATTTTTTATTTTTCAGTCCGCCAATACTATTAATTGGTGTTCTTTTTTTA
>DAOWNN010000266.1 GCA_030642585.1 Bacteroidota bacterium
TGATTTTCGCTTCAAATACCTGGGACTGGAAGATGGCCTGAAAGAGGATTTTACCTCCTGGTCTCTAAGCAATATCAAGCTCAGTACTTATCAGGAAATTGACCCTGAAGAATACTATGTTGTTTCTGGGATTGTGTCATCTAGTTTTATTTCTCTAAGCAAGAAGGGTCTGATTCTATCTGTGGAATCAGGATTGTTTGGGAATGGTATAGACGAGTTAGATCTCTTTGTTGAGGATAGAGTTTTTTTTACAGATCTTTCTGTAAAACGGAATGTTGAGGTGTATACAGATACAGCCTCAAAAATGGTATATGTTGATACGGGCTTTGTCAGGGTTCCTTATGTTGAAATGAAGTCAAGGTTTAAAACTTTGGAGGAAAAGGCAGAAGAAGCGGCTAATTTTATTATTAAGATCCGAAAAAGGCGTTTTAAATTATTATCCGGGCAGTACGATGTTTTCCCTGAAGGACTTGCTTTAGAGTACGCAGTGAAAGAGCTTACAAAGCTTGAAAATGAATACCTTGCCTTGTTTGTCGGAAAAACAGTCAGATATAAATATATTAAATCATTAGAGTTGGTTCCCAAATCAGGTTCTTCTGAGCAATCCTTTCCTCTTTTTCATTTTTCTGAAACCTCAGGCGTACAGGCCCTGGTAAACCCAGTTGGACGCCAGGTTAAACTTAATCTGAAATCACTTGGAACAACAAGTGCTCTTGAGCCATACCAATTCAGGAGTGACAGTCTGTCATCAGGAGAATTGATATACCGGGTGCCGGAAGTAACAGAGATCACGATTCATGAAGAAAGTAAAATCCTCTTTAAGCAAAAGGCACTTGTTTATCAATTAGGCTTACTGATGCGTTTACCTGAAAATTTTCATCTTAATGATGATAATTGAATGACCTATATATTATTTTCAATTTTGAGTTTTATTAGAATATCAACACTTTAAAAATAACTATTATGAAAGCGATTCAATTTTTTCCTGTTTTATTTTTTATTTCTACCAGCATTTTTTCAGCATATGCTCAGGATTGCAAGGTATTGAAGTCTGAAATTTCATTGCATTATGAGGGAGAGTGTAAAAATGGCCTTGCTCATGGTGAGGGGGAGGCAACAGGGGTAGATTATTATATCGGCAATTTTAAAAAAGGTTTACCAAATGGAGAGGGCACTTATAAATGGGCAACGGGTGAAATTTATATAGGAGAGTGGGGCAAAGGGCTCAGGCATGGAAATGGAAAATATACCAGTATAATTAACGGGAAGGATAGTACAATTGTAGGGAAATGGACTAAGAACAAATACATTGGGACAGGTGTGAAAGAGCGTGAATACAGGATTATTTATAAAAATAATATTAGCAGGGTGAATATCAACCCTCTTGGTGAGGGAAATACATTAAGGATAAGAATATTGCGTGGAGGAGTAGAAGTAGCTGTTCAGGGTTTGTTGATCTCAGGTGATTCCGGCACAACCAGAAATGCAAGTTCATTCCTTGGTTTTGAGAATATGGATTATCCTTTTGCAGGAAGGATTTCATTTATGGCAATGAATTTAATGAACTCAGTTATGTTAACTTATGAACTCAGGTTTGAGATTTACAAGCGAGGTAACTATGATATAATAATCTATATCTAAGACTCAAGACAAAGGTGAAAGAGTTGCAAAGGCATGTATCTACTTAACCTTTCCTTTAAAAGATGCCTTATATTTCTGGAATTCTGTAGTTTGGTAGCTGTCACTGGAAATGAAATTCAACAGTGGCTCCATGTCTTTGGCCGAAAAGTAGCCGGGAACGGCAAAAAGGAGTTCAAGCTTTTCATTCATATAAGCGGCAGAAGGATAGGACATTTTCCCCTGTAACAGAGCGGCTGCAAGCTGGTGAGTTCCCCGTGTTCCGGTGCCTTCATTTGTAAAGGTATGGCCTGCAAATTTTACAGCTTCCATGGATTCAGCATCGAATTTAACAGCGTAAAATTCAGTATTTAGAATATTTGCAATTACAGGATCAGTAAAAGTTTCCTTGTCTAATTTTTTACACCATCCGCACCAGTCTGTATACACATCTATAAATAATTTCCTGGGTTCTGTTTTTGCTAGTTCTTCAGCCTCTTCAATAGTGTACCACTTTACTTTTTCACCCTCCTGTCCATAAGAATATCCTAATAAACTCAGGAATAATATGCCAGCAATCAGTATCTTTTTCATACTTTTCCGATTAATTTTTATGTTCTACAACATCTCTCAAAATCTGTGCCAGGATGCAAAGATAAAAAAATGATGCATATGCGGTTCTCTCAGATACATATTCTGTTATTGAACTGACAGATAAACAGACAATGCTGAGAAATCAGAAAAAACTCAAAAAGAGTATTTTCTAATTCAGTTTCTTCTGGTTTTCGTTCATTTAGCTTTTGTGTTTTACAGAGTCCACTTTCTATATTTTTCTTACTTTTAGAGCTTAATTTTAATTTAATACATAAAAAATGGAAAATATTCAGAAAACCTTACGTGACAAGCCTGCTATGCGCTGGGCTATGCTGATACTCGTAAGTATGTTGATGTTCTCAACCTATTGGTTCCAGGACTTTTTCTCAGGGCTCAAAGGACTCATGGAGTCAGAGATGGGTTTTACCAGTTCAGAATTTGGGCGTATGATAGGACTTACAACCATTGCCAATGTGTTTGGGATGATCATTATTGGTGGAATCATGCTGGATAAGTGGGGAGTACGGATAGCCGGGATAGTATTTGGGAGCCTGGCCTTTCTGGGGGCGTCCATCACCGCTCTTGCTTCCTACGGCTTTTTTGGAGAAAGTCACTCTACCCAGCTTACAATGATGATCGTAGGCAGGGTAATGTTTGGTTCAGGACTCGAGGTAGTTTGTGTGGTTGCTACACGTACCATTGTGAAGTGGTTTAAAGGATATGAATTTGCACTGGCAATGGCCATAAATATGGGGTTTGGACGTTTAGGATCGGCTATGGGTATTGCTCTTTCCATAGATATAGGTGGTGGAAGTGTGCCTCCGGCTGTGGCTTTTGCTGCAACACTGATCGGACTTTCCCTGATAATCTTCCTGGTGTACACTGTATTTGATCGTAAGCTTGATCGTCAAACCAAGGAAACTGAAGATGCCTCTGATGAGGATTTTAAGCTGACAGACCTTGTCAAGCTGCTCACTAATAAATCATTTCTTTTCATTGCTCTGCTTTGTGTATCCTTTTATGCAGCAGTTTTTCCATTTATTCAGTATGCACCAGACCTTATGGTAAATAAATTTGGTTTCTCCTATGATCTTCCTGAAACTGCTAATTTTTTCACTGTCTTTGGAAGTGTTTCCCTGGGGAATGCAATCATTTTTATTGGGCTTTTCATATTCGGAATTGCTTTCTCCATGGTTCCGGCCCAGATGAAAAGTATGGGAAAAAAAGTGGTATCAGTTCTGGTAATTTTTGTTTTGTTTGCTTTATTTATTGGTGCTTTGTGGGATACTTTATCCTTGTGGTTAAAAAATGGCCCCAAAACTGCAAGTCTTATCCCAATGGGAACCATCCTGTTTACACCGATATTTGGTAGTTATATCGACAGGAAAGGAAAAGCTGCTTCAGTAATGATTATGGGAGCCTTGTTGCTGATCTTTGCTCATATTTCACTTTCTGTCTTTAACAGTGTGGTATTAGGTTACTTTGGTTTACTTAGCCTTGGAATTGCTTTTTCCCTGGTGCCTGCTGCAATGTGGCCCTCCGTTGCAAAAATTGTTCCTGAAAACAGGTTGGGAACTGCTTATGCCACAATGTTTACAATACAGAATATTGGATTGCTAGGCCTCTTCTGGGGTATAGGTAAAGTATTGGATATGGTAAATCCAAAAGTAATCGAAGCAATGGATAGTGCCAGGACCTTGCTTGAAAGCCAGGGCCTTTCTTCCGCTGAGATCAGCGCACAGTTAGGTCATATGAA
>DAOWNN010000015.1 GCA_030642585.1 Bacteroidota bacterium
ACTAGTTCCTTTCCCAATTGTTGATCCCGAGTTTGTAGATCAGCGTAGACTCGAAATTGGTTTAGAGCCACTTAAGGATTATTTAAAAAGGAAAATTGATTATGACTGGACTATAATTCAAAAACGTAAATAATAATCATTAACCTTGCACAGTCAGATAACAGTCATTTAATTAATGACTTTTACATGAGACTGCTAAAGGACTTGATGAAGATGACCAGGCAGGCATTAAGTCCTGAAACATTTAGGAAATGTGCCCTGTAGAACGAACTCCCCAGTATTGCTTAATCCACTAAAAAGTACTCTAACGAGCACAAACGATTCTGGAAAGTCGTTCTACATTGCCTCAATCATCAGATTACTCATCCCGACAAATCGGGATTCGTGAGCTCGTCATCAGTTCGTTTTTCCCCGGTTGGGGCTTTTTTGCTTTTATAAGATTTTGGTCTAATTTTACTTAGGCATAATATTTAAACCCCGAACCCAAATGAAAAAAGCACTTAAAATCATTCTCTATTTCCTGACAGGGCTAATTTTACTGGTAATAATTGGATCCTATATCAGTTACTGGTCGTTTTCTCCTGAAGTTGCCGATGTAGTTATAACAAACCAGAACACTTCGTACTTTGCTGATAGTTATGATGAATGTCGTTCCGACTTTGTTCTTTTGGCAAACCAACTACAAAAAGAAATAGACAATACTACAGTAGAATCAATGTCTGTCCCGAGCAAACTTGACCAGGATCTCACTATTGATATTTGCTATATTCCTCCGGCACTGGATACAGGCAAACTGTTTGTTATGTCATCTGGTGTGCACGGAATTGAGGGGTATGCCGGCAGTGCAGTACAAAGGATGTTTATGTCGGAACTAATTCCTGACATGGGTGATGACAGGCCGGGGATATTATTAATTCATGGGATGAATCCATACGGGTTCAAATACAAAAGAAGGGTGACAGAAAATAATGTCGATCTTAACCGTAACAGCAGTGTAAGTTTAGAATTATACAATACAGAAAACAGGGGTTATGCTGATCTATATAATTTTATTAATCCATCAAAAGTTGCTTCAAGCCGTAACTTATTCAACAGGTTCTATTATGTTGTTGCGATAGTGAAAATTATAAAATCATCTATGCCTGTTCTAAGACAGGCTGTATTACAGGGCCAGTACCAGTTTCCTGAAGGACTCTATTTTGGTGGAACACAGCCGGAGCCTCAGATTGTTATGATGAAAGAATATCTGCCTAAGTATTTCGATATCTACGACAATATTTTCCTTGTTGACCTTCATACCGGCTACGGTGAGATAGGAAAGCTACATCTCTTCACAAATCCTGTTAAAGATGAAAATATAAAGGAGCTAACTGAAACTATTTTTGACGGTTATTATATTGATTGGGGTGATTCCGGTGATTTTTATACAATTAATGGAGATTTTTGCTCTTTCATGGGTGATATCAATCCTGAAGCTACATATATTTCAATGCCATTCGAATTTGGCACTTTGAACAGCCAGGTAACATTTGGATCCTTACATTCACTCCAGAAGACCATCATCGAGAATCAGGGAATTCAATATGGATATAAGAATACAAAACAGGAAAAAATGATTAAATCATCATTTATTGAAATGTACTATCCTTCTGACCCTGCATGGAAATCAACAGTAATTGAGCAATCCAGGAAAGTACTTAATGATGCGCTTGAAAATTATATAAAAATCAAATAATATTATATGTTAATTGTTCTTGAACACCCCCTGATCACACATAAGCTTACTCAACTTAGACGCAAAGAAACAGGCACCAAGGATTTCCGTGAAATCCTGAATGAGATTGCCGGATTAATGGCTTATGAGATCACCCGGGATATCCCTTTGAATAAAGTTGAGATTGAAAGCCCGGTAAGCAAATGTTCTACTTTTGAAATAGCAAATAACATTGTTCTGGTTCCGGTGTTACGGGCAGGGTTGGGTATGGTTTATGGTATAACCAACCTGATCCCCACTGCCAAAATTGGCCATATAGGAATGTACCGGGATCCGGAAACCCTGGAACCTAAAAACTACTTTGCCAAATTTCCAAATAATCTTTCAGAGTCCATGGTAATGATCCTTGATCCAATGCTAGCTACAGGGGGAAGTGCCAGCGGTGCTATTCAGGCTGTCAAAGATCTGGGAGCTAAAGCCATAAAGATAGTATGCGTGGTAGGTGCTCCGGAAGGAGTACAAAGGATTGAAAAAGATCATCCTGATGTGGATATTTTCCTGGCTTCCCTGGATGAAAAGCTGAATGATCATGGATATATTGTCCCAGGTTTGGGAGATGCCGGAGACCGGCTATTTGGGACAAAATAAAATAAGAAAGTCAAAAAGTTGAAACATTCAAGCATAGTAAATAGAATACTCACATGTGGTCTTTGGGAAAGCACGTAGGAACAAGTAAGCTTAATCAAGTTGAATGGTTGAATAGTTGAAAGAAAAAGATTTCAAAAACAGCATGGGGAATGCTTGCAGTCTGAACAATGATAAGGTTATATAAACTCAACTGACTCAAGGGCTGTTATAAAAGGGCCTGTCGACCTCATGCTGAACCCCTCGATGAACTCGGAACAGGCTTGTTTCTGCATCTGCTCCAATTTGGGAAGATTACTAATTCATCCATCAACAACAATCATCTTCATTCAAACAACTGCACATTCCCTCCTGTATGGATAAAAAGTACATTTTCTTCTGAAGAAATCAAAGCTTTCTCAAGGTGATCAATCAAGCCTGCAGCAGCTTTTCCAGTATAAACCTCATCTAAAAATATCCCTTCTTTTCGTGCAAATAATTCAATAGCCTGCTTTGCACTTTCAGTATTTTTCCGGTAGCCTTCTCCCAAGTAATTATCATTGCACAGTACCCGCTTGTTCACTATTGACTGGTCAATCCTGACATCCAAAAGCCGGAGTGTATCTTCTACAATTATCTTAACTTTTTTCTCCTGTTCACTTTTACTTCTTGATACATTGATTCCGGTGATGAGTCCGTCCCATCCACTTAACAATTGTCCGGTTACCAGACCGGCCTGAGTTCCTACAGATCCAGATGCAAGATAAATTCTTGAAAATTGTATTCCTGATCTGTTGCTGTATTCAAGGATCTCCTGAAAGGCCTTTATATATCCAAGGGCACCTATTGAATTAGATCCTCCCACCGACATATAATAGGGATGTCTCCCTTGTTTTTTCAGCTTATCAACCAGCTCCTTACAAACCTTCTCAAGAACATCATCATCATCGGTGTCTACATGATGAATATGTGCTCCTACCAGTTCATCAAGCAATAGATTGGCCGTACTTTTATCAGGTTTTTTACCGGCCAGAACGAGATGTGTTTCCAGCATATTGGTTGCTCCTGCTGTAGCTGTCATTCTGCACCAATTCGATTGGTTACTTCCGTTGGTAACTATGGAATCACATTTTTTCTTGAGGGCATCCATCAAAAGGTAATCTAATTTCCTTATCTTATTTCCTCCAAATGCAAAACCTGTAAGGTCGTCTCTTTTGCAATAAATGTTACAAGTATATTTTCTGCTTAAAAATTCAAGTTTTTGAATAGGCGTAGGAAGGATAGACATTGATAAGCTAGGGAATTGCTCTAAATGCTCTTTTAAAAGTTCACTCATTTTGCTGATTAATTTATAAATCATCAAAACCCTGAAATGCCAGAGCTTTTTCTGCTTTCTAAAATTAGTGAAATACGAGCATAAAAGGAAATAAATACTTTCGCAGTATCATCCGGCATATTAGTAATATACTTTGAACCAACTCCAGCATTATTGTCTATCTATAAAGATCCTGAAACGAGTTCGGGATGACTGTAGCACTTTGGTTTTGTTAGAAGTCATACTGAACTTGTTTCAGCATTTTGTACTGGAAATGAACATTTCTGCTCGCATGGTTTTTCTTATCGAAGTATCACTAATTTTTTGTATCTTGTTTAATTAACGACATACAAGAAAAATTTTTCTAAAATCTTTTTATGAAGAATAAGAAATAAGCATTCCAATTACAAACTCATAAACTACAACAACTTGAAGAACTTTAAGTTCAAGATCATGGGGTTCCATGAAAGCTACAAAAAGAAGGGTTTGTATAAATATATTGGCCTGAATACATTAAAAATCATTTTCTTCTATTTCCTTTTTATAGTTGTAATTTATGTTTTAGGGAAATATCTTCTTGATCTCAAATCGATTTTTGCTTTTTTTATTGATAATCTTTCAAATGGCTTTGTTTTTATTTTGTTCTTTGTTTCCGAATCATTTCTTGGTTTGGTTCCGGTTGATCTGTTTGTAATCTGGTCGGCAAAATTCCCCACACCTCTGCTTTATCTTGCAATATTGGGTGCTCTTTCGTATTTAGGAGGAATAATATCCTACCATATCGGCACCTGGTTGTCCAGAAGGCCAAAGGTAAAAGCCTATACAGAAAAAAGGCTTTCCAATTATATAGTATTTGTCCATAGATGGGGCGGTGCATTTATTGTTGTTGCTGCCCTTTTCCCTTTCAGTCCTTTCTCCATGGTAGTGATTGCTTTAAGTTTGTTAAAATATCCTTACAGGCGTTTCCTTTTGCTTGCATTGAGTCGCCTGGTAAGGTTTATTATTCAGGGAATTTTGTTTTTCAATGTTCTGAATGTAGGTACCTGGTTAATTTAATGTTATACCGATGTACATTTACTCTATATCTTAAAAAAAATGGATGCAACTATTCCCAAAACCAATCGTCTTTAATTATATGAACTTTAAATAATCAAACTATGAAAACAAGAATTGTAATTTCGCTAATAATGGTACTTGCCATTCATTCCTGCACAATCGGGCAAATAAAACCAAAGGTTACCGGCTCGGGAAAAGTGGTAACAAAAGAGCGAAAGGCAAGTTATTTTAATACTATAAAAGTTAGTTCCGGGATTGATGTTTATCTTACCCAGGGCAATAAGGAGTCTATCACTGTAGAGGCAGATGACAACCTTCATGAATACATTCGGACTGAAATAAAAAATAATACTTTAAAGGTTTATTCAGATGCCAACATCAGAAAGGCTAAAGCTAAAAAAGTACACATTACCATAAAGGATGTTGAAAAAATCTCGGTATCAAGTGCAGGGGATGTATTCGGAGAAAACACTATTAAAACAGATGAGTTATATCTTTCAGCCAGCAGTGCAGGGGATATTAAATTGAGTATAATAGTTAATATTTTAAGTTGTGACATAAGCAGTTCAGGAGACATGCGTTTGGAGGGGTCTGCCGATGAACTAAAAGCCGACTTGAGCAGTGCCGGTGACCTTAATGCCTATGATCTTAAAACCCGTATAGCAGTAGTTTCAACTTCGAGTGCTGGAGATGCAAAGATATTTGTTACTGAAAAATTGAAAGCCACTGCCAGCAGTGCCGGGGATATTTACTTTATGGGAGATCCGAAACAGGTAGATGGGCGTTCCTCAAGCGCCGGAGGGATACATAAAAAATAAATCTTATACATATTTCATTAAGTTTCTTGCCGGCTCAAAATTTAACAGACAATTTTGAGCCGGTTTTTTTATTTAATAATATTTAAGCTCGTAATATTGAATTTTTGTGAATTGCGTTTTTTTTATAAATTTAAAAGAAAAACTTCCAACAAATGAGCCAAAAAAAAAAGAACGAAAGCAAACAGAATAATCATAAACTGGATAAGCAATTTTACTTTGAAGAGTTAGAGAGACTCCAGATTGAACTTGTCAAAATGCATGACTGGATAAAGGCAAAACAGTTAAAGGTGGTTGTGGTATTTGAGGGAAGGGATGCTGCAGGTAAAGGAGGTGTAATAAAACGAATCCACCAGCGGCTGAACCCCAGAATATGTAAAGTTGTAGCCCTTGGGGTTCCCACAGAAAAAGAAAAAAGTCAATGGTATTTTCAACGCTTTATTCCGCATTTACCAGCAGCGGGGGAACTTGTGCTCTTTGATCGCAGCTGGTATAACAGGGCCGGGGTTGAAAGGGTTATGGATTTTTGTACTGAGGATGAGTATTGGGACTTTCTACGATCATGCCCCCGTTTTGAAGAAATGCTTATTCATTCCGGGATAATTTTAATAAAATACTGGTTTTCTGTAAGTGATGAGGAGCAGGAAGAAAGATTTAAGAACAGGATCAAAGATCCTCTTAAACGGTGGAAAATCAGCGAAATGGACCTTGAGTCCCGTTCAAAATGGGTGGAATACTCAAAGGCTAAAGATGAAATGTTTGCCTATACAGATACTAAATTATCTCCCTGGTATGTGGTAAGTGCAGATGATAAGCGAAGAGCTCGTCTCAGTTGTATTCATCATTTATTATCAAAAGTCCCTTATGAAGAATTGAGACATGAAAAGTTGATCCTTCCTCCTATTAAAAAAGAAGGGTATGTACGACCTCCTATTGCCGAACAAACCTTTGTCCCGGAGGTTTATTAACCCGTCAAACTGTAAACAAAAAATTCCCGACCTTAAAAAAGCCGGGAATTCTTGTTTTATTAAATAAGGCTATTTAATCCAAACTGTCGTGGTAGTAAATATTTCATCCAGATAATCCCCCTCATCTTCCCATACCATTTTTGTGAGTGTGAGACTTACCAGGGTAGTTTCAGATGGGTCAACATTTCCATCATCATCGTCCATAATCAAGGTCTTTTCATCAGCAGATAGTTCCCATACCCCATTTTCTGTTTGCTGCATTGCTGTCATAGAATATGTGCCATCATCATCAAAATTGAGAGTCCCACCTGTCATAAATGCTTCTACAACCGTAATTAGATCTATTATATCCTGGGTATCAGTATCGGCAGTCATTTTGCTAAATCTCCAGACATGGGAAGTTAATAACTCCTCCTTGCTAAACTCTTCATCTTTTTCGCAGCCCAAAGCTGCAAATAAGAATAATAGTATAAGAAAGGGACTTGTGTATTTAAGTAATTTTTTCATTTTGAATAGATTAAAGTTTATGAATCAAATATACTATGTATTATGTATTATAGTTTCTTACGATATCCTGAATAAAAAGTTTACTTTTCCCTGATATTTACACAAAATAATATCCTGAAGTAGTAGTTTTATAAATTAACTTATTATTTTTAGAGCTTCAAGCACAGCTTAATTGGTAATAATAATTAATGAATTAAGAGTCTTTTCAATCTTGAATTCAATATAAATGAATATAATATCCCGGACAGTATCTCTACTAAAATCGGGCTTTTCCACAGATAAGTATTATAAATCCATGAATCAGGCATTGAAGCGCCTGGATGAAGAATATACTATGTTGCATTATCCATATTACCAGAAGGATAAAGATAGTTTTCTTGACGCTCAAACGAACCTAACTGATTTTTGTATATCCATGCTAACACCAATGAAAGGAAAAAAGGTTTTGGAAATAGGTTGTGGAAATGGGGTTCAGGCAAAATATATTCATAGAAAATTTTCACCTGCCAGTATGACCGCCATAGACCTCAATTCTACAAATATTGAAATTGCAAGATCTGAAGCGAAAAAACTGGGGGTGAAGGACATTATCTTCCAAATTGATGATGCACAAAAACTTTCCACCATTGAGACCCGGTCTATGGATTTCATTTTAAGTATAGAAAGTGCTTTTCATTACCCAGACAAAAGTGCTTTTCTCAGAGAAATATACAGAGTGCTAAAGCCAGGAGGATCTTTTCTCATCGCAGATATCCTAACCATTCCCCGTAAAAATACCAGCCTTAGAAAATTCTGGAAAAAGAAAATGCATTTTCATCACTGGTCAAGACACAAGTATGAAAATGAATTATTTAAGGCCATGTTGCATATCAAAAGTCTTTCAGATATCACGAAGAAAGTTATCCATGGTTTTGAAAATTATAAGTATTGGCTAAAAACCATGAAAAAGAAAAATTTTCTTGATGATTTTTTCATTATAATATTTCTTTCTATCCATGTTGAAATTAATATGTATCTCCTTCGTAAACGTCGTCAATACTGTGTAATTGTGGGAGAAAAACCTTATAAAAACTTAATTTTATGAAAACCACTATTCGAATTATGAAAAAGACAGTTGTTCTATTTTTTATTCTGGGACTGGCCGTACAATTCTTGAGTGCTCAAAAAAAATCTGAGGTAATCGATGGAGATACACGTATGGATCTCTTCGAAAAGCATTTAAGTATGAAAGAAAGCTCAGAATACAAAGATTTGAATTGGCAATTAATTGGCCCAACAAACATCAGTGGGAGGTGTACTGATGTTGAGGTAGTTGCTCCCAGAGGAGATTATTACACTATTTACGTTGCCGCGGCCTCAGGCGGGGTTTGGAAAACTGAAAATGAAGGTACCTCCTGGACAGCTATATTTGATCAGGAAGCTTCCACCACCATCGGAGATATTGCCCTGGATCCTCAAAACCCGGAAGTTCTCTGGGTTGGAACAGGAGAAGCAAACATCTTTCGTAGTTCCATGGCAGGATCGGGAATCTACCGTACTTCAGATGGCGGGAAAACATGGAAACACCTGGGTCTTGCAAATACACTTACCATCTCAAGGATACTGATCCACCCGGAAAATTCAAATATAGTTTATGTTGCTGCATCAGGGCACGAATGGACAAATAATAAAGAAAGAGGAGTTTATAAAACAGTTGATGGTGGAGCAAGCTGGGAGAAAGTTTTATACATTGACGAAATGACAGGGGCAATTGATCTTGTTATGGATCCTACGCAGCCCGATGTACTTTATGCTGCAACATGGCAAAGAAAAAGAGAAAAATGGAATGACCCCAGGATTGAGCAAGGATTTAAAAATAGTGGTATCTGGAAAACAAGCGATGCAGGTAAAAACTGGAAATCTATAAACAAGGGATTACCAGAAGCAAAATTCAGGGGAAGAATAGGAATTGATATATCAAGATCAAATCCCAATGTATTATATGCTTTTGTCGACAATTATGAAATTGCCTACAATAATTATGAGGCGGATGAAACCGATTCTTATGGAAGGCCTAAGGGAGGTGTTATCAAAGGGGCCTCAGTGTATCGTTCGAATGACCAGGGAGATAGCTGGACTTTAGTAAGTGGCTTAACCGAAGATATGAAAAAATATATGGAACGTCATTCTTCGACATATGGATGGGTATTCGGGCAAATAAGAGTTGATCCCAACGATGAAAATACCATTTATACCATGGGTCTCGGTTTGCATGTTTCTACAGATGGAGGTAAAACTTTTAAACAACTGCGGGGAATGCATGGCGACCACCATGGTTTATGGATTGATCCTGAAAATTCCAACTATCTTGTAAATACCAATGATGGGGGGATATATATCTCATATGATAAGGGGGAAAACTGGAGGTCCTTTACTGACCGCCTTCCACTGGTACAGTTTTTCAACATTGGATATGATATGGATAAACCATTCAGGGTATATGGATCGGTTCAGGATCATGGGAGTTTTAGTGGAATTGTGGACCTGAGCAGGGGCAGAGATGCCATCCCGGAGGTAGATTTTATTCGTGCACCAGGGGGAGAAGGCAGCACACATGCCATAGATCCAACAAATCCCGACATTGTGTATTCGGCAGGTTTTTATGGGACTATTTCAAGAACCAACCTTAGCAAATCATGGGAAGAAGGATACAAAAACCTATTGCCCAAAACATATAAAAATGAGGCCCCTTTGCGCGGACAATGGGTTGCTCCATTTATCATTTCTCCACATAATAACGAAATTATTTATCACGGAATGCAATATGTTTTCCGCTCAGAAAATCGTGGGGATACCTGGGAAAAAATCAGCCAGGACCTAAGCTATAACAATAAGGATAAAATGGGAGATATTCCCTATCAAACCATTTTTTCACTCACTGAATCCCCTTTGAAAGATGGACTAATCTATGCAGGAACAGATGATGGAAGAGCCTATGTTACAAAGCATGGATACAAATACACATTATGGACAGAAATCACCGAGGGCCTGATTAAGGGTAAATGGATATCAAGAATGGTAGCTTCTAAATATGATCTGGAAACTGTATACCTGACCCAAAATGGGAAAAGAGATGATGATTTTGCTGCTTATGTATGGAAATCAACTGATTTGGGGAAAACATGGCAGGATATTTCAGCAAATATCCCACTTGGTCCGGTAAATGTAATAAGGGAAGATCCGGTTGACAAAAACATTCTTTATGTGGGAACAGATATCGGGGTTTATGTCTCGAAAGATCAGGGGAAAAGCTGGGAAGTACTTGGCAACCTGCCATCAACCTATGTTCATGACCTGAGGATACATCCCCGGGACAATGTTATTGTTATAGCCACCCATGGTCGTGGTATTAGGGCAATGGATGCAAACCTGGTAAATGGTGGGAAACGGCAAAGAAGATGGTATTGATATAAATTATCCTAATGCTGAAGTTATGGCCAGGGATTTTATTAAAAAATAAAGCTGAAGCTGAGGCTGAGGCTGAGGATTTTATTAATTTTGCTTTTCATATAAAGTAAAGTTATAATACATGCAGCAATATCTTGACTTACTAGACCATGTAGTAAAAAAGGGTGTTAGAAAAGAAGACCGTACCGGTACCGGAACTCTAAGCGTTTTTGGATATCAGATGCGTTTTGATCTGGAAGAAGGATTTCCTCTATTAACCACAAAAAAAACCCATTTCAAATCAATTATTTACGAATTACTATGGTTTTTAAAAGGGGATACAAATATAAAATACCTGAATGATCATGGGATAAGGATTTGGAATGAATGGGCTGATCAAAATGGTGATCTTGGACATATTTATGGTTACCAATGGCGATCCTGGCCTCTGCCAGGAGGAGGATTTATTGATCAGATTTCCAGGATTTTGGAAAGCATACGTATCAATCCAGATTCAAGAAGACATATTGTAAGCGCCTGGAATGTGGGTGAACTTGAAAATATGGCTCTTCCTCCCTGCCATATCCTTTTTCAATTCTATGTAGCCAATGGTAAATTATCTTGCCAGCTATACCAGCGGAGTGCTGATATTTTTCTGGGAGTACCATTTAATATTGCCTCCTATGCACTTCTTACAGAAATGATAGCTCAGGCAAGCGGATTAAAAGTTGGAGAATTTATCCACACCCTTGGGGATGCTCACATCTATTTAAATCACCTGGGGCAGGTGCAGGAGCAATTGAGTCGCAAGCCATTTAAACTTCCAAAACTTACTCTAAATCCGGAAAAGAAAGATGTTTTTAATTTTGTGAATGAAGATATTTCTCTTGAGAATTACAGGGCACACCCACATATAAAGGGCCAAATATCTGTTTAGTTTTTGAAACCTGAAACCCTTACAAAATAATCTCTTTTGATGAAAACTACTTCAATAATTGTTGCAATAGCTGATAACAATGCTATAGGGAATAAAAATGAGCTTTTGTGGCATATTCCCGATGATCTGAAGCGATTCAAGAAACTGACATCAGGGCACCAGGTACTGATGGGCAAACGCACCTGGGAATCTCTTCCAATAAAGCCTCTTCCAAATCGTGAAAACATTGTACTTACAGATATCCCTGGAGAAATCATTAAGGCTTGTACCATGGCATATTCAATTGAAGATGCTCTTTCAAAGATGAATGATAATAAAGAGTGTTTTATTATGGGAGGAGGTATGATTTACCGCCAATTCCTTGATAAAGCTGACAAGTTATATATTACACACGTTCATAAAAGCTTTGAGGCTGATACTTTTTTTCCGGAAATAAACTACAAGGATTGGGAACTAATTGAGGAAGAAAAGCATCAAAGGGAAGGAAACCTTGATTTTTCTTTTACCTATGCCACATATGTCAGAAAAAAATAGAATTTTTCCTGTTTTATGATGCTTTTAATATCTTAAGATTGATTTTCTCTAATTTTCGCATTGCAAAATCCTTACTCAGATGAAGGCTCTTCGTTGACCTGGAAGGCAGCTCAAACATTGGGTCAATCATAATGGCTTCACAAATTGATCTTAAACCCCTGGCACCAAGACCAAACTCTATTGCCTTACTAACTATATATTGTAAGGCATTCTCGTCATACTTGAGCTCGATTCCATCCATTTCAAACAATTTTACATACTGCTTGATAATAGCATTCTTTGGTTCTGTAAGTATGCTCCGCAGTGCTGACTTCTCAAGAGGTTTTAAGTAGGTTAAAACTGGCAATCTTCCAATAATTTCGGGGATCAAGCCAAAAGCCCTGAGGTCCTGAGGGGCTATATGCTCCAATAAATCCTTATCACCAATTATTTTCCTGTCTTTGGAGGCCTTAAAGCCCATCATTTTAGTATTGAGCCTATGCGCAATCTTCTTTCCGATCCCATCAAAGGCACCTCCACAGATAAATAAAATATTCTTTGTGTTTACAGGAATCATTTTCTGTTCAGGATGTTTTCTGCCTCCCTGTGGTGGAACATTTACAACAGCACCTTCCAGAAGCTTAAGTAGTCCTTGCTGTACACCTTCTCCTGAAACATCCCGTGTAATGGAAGGGTTATCCCCTTTCCTGGCAATTTTATCTATTTCATCTATAAATACAATTCCTTTCTCAGCTGCTTTTACATCATAATCCGCAGCCTGAAGCAAACGGGTAAGAAGACTCTCGATGTCTTCTCCCACATATCCGGCTTCAGTTAATACGGTTGCATCCACAATAGTGAACGGGACATGCAACATTCTGGCAATGGTTCTGGCAAGAAGTGTTTTTCCTGTTCCTGTCTCCCCAACAAGAATAATGTTAGATTTTTCAATTTCCACATCCCCTTCTTTAAGAGTCTGCTGTATTAATCTTTTATAGTGATTGTAAACAGCTACAGACAAATATTTTTTAGCTGTCTCCTGGCCAACAACATACTGGTTAAGAAAATTATTTATTTCACGAGGTTTCAGCAGTTTTATCTCATTGATGTCAAATCCGCTTTCTCCCTGGGTTTCTTCCTGGACAATATTATGTGCCTGCTCAATACAATGGTCACATATATGCCCGGAAATACCGGCAATAAGCAAATTGGTGTCTTTTTTCTCTCTACCACAAAAAGAACATCTGTCCATAATTGATTTTCTTCAAATACTTTTTAAATCAACTTAAAAAGCATTACAAATATAATAAATACTTGATAAATAAGGCTATTGAAGGATTTCTGAAATCCAGGAAGTTAATCCCGGATGAATTATTTTCTATTTTTCACCAGAACTTCATCTATCATTCCATAATCCTTAGCCTCCCTGGCTGTCATCCAAAAATCACGATCAGAATCTTTCTCTACCTTTTTTAATGGAGTTCCAGTATGTTCAGAGATTATATTATATAGCTCTCCTCTTAGTTTCAGGATTTCCCGTGTAGTGATCTCAATATCTGAAGCAGGTCCCTGAACACCACCCATGGGTTGATGAATCATTATCCTTGAATGTGTTAAGGCTGATCTTTTGCCCTTTGCTCCGGCAGTTAATAATACCGCGCCCATTGAGGCTGCCATGCCGGTACATATAGTAGCTATATCGCAACTTATATATTGCATTGTATCATATATCCCCAGGCCTGCATGTACAGATCCCCCGGGAGTATTGAAATAAATTTGAATGTCTT
Organism: Bacteroidota bacterium; assembly: GCA_030642585.1. Lineage (GTDB taxonomy): Bacteria > Bacteroidota > Bacteroidia > Bacteroidales > VadinHA17 > JAYEGO01. Next base: position 13,663 of record DAOWNN010000015.1, read on the forward strand.
TCCCCTGCTCAGTAGAATCGAGATATAGCAACTGTGCCTGAATGATATTGGCCACATAATCATCAATAGGAAGGCCTAAAAATATTATGCGATCCATCATCAGTCGTGAAAACACATCCATAGAAGCAACATTCATCTGCCGTTCTTCAATAATGGTAGGTGAAATATAGCTGTTGTATGTTGACGCATACTCTTCTAAACGCAAACTTGGAATCCCTAAATGCCCGCGGGCATATTTTTTAAAGTCATCTTTTGAGTTCATGATAAAATATTTTCAGATTTATTACATCAAATTTAAGAAATAAAACTAAGCTCTATTTTGAAATTTTTATTTTTTCTCATATAGTTTATTAAAATCATCTGCAGATATCTTTTTGCTTTCGACCTTTACAACTGATTTCAAATAATTCATGATTCTGTCTTCATAAAGTTTTTCACTCAGTTTTTTTCTTTCTTCATTCCTGCCAAGCAGTTCTTTTGCATAATGCTCTAACTGGTCATCCGGAACATTTGCCAATCCATATTGCATAAACTGCATCAGTGTAACCTCTTTTGCGTATGCTAATATCTCATCTTCAGACACCTTTAAATCCTGCTCCTTCACAATTTTTTCCCTGATTAATTGCCATTCAAGATCTTTTCTGAAAAGATCAAAATCCTTGTTGATTTCTTCCTTTGTAAATTTCCCCTCATTTGCTTTAATCAGCCATTTGTTCAGGAATTCTTCAGGAAGTTTTAGCTTAAGCTTGTTCACCAGCATTTCTTTTGCATCAACGGCAAAACGAATTTCACTTTCCTTTTCCAGATTCTTCTGAATTTCTTTATCAATTTCCAACTTAAACTCATCCTCTGAATTTATTTTATCCTTTCCAAATGCATTGTCAAAAAGCTCCTGATTCAACTCTGCATTCGTAAAAAGCGAAATTTCTTTAATCTCAAATTCAAAATCATTCTGAACCTCAGAAAGTTTTTCTTTATCCACTTTTAAAATAGATGTAAGCTCAGTATCATTAGGATAGGCTTTTCTCAGGTCAAAACTTATTTTCGATCCTGAAGAAACACCAATAAAGCTTTTCTTAATCTTATCATCTTTTATTACCCCCAGGCTACAACTGGTATCTTCAGCAACTATACCCCCTTCTCTAAGTTCTTTAATATTTCCTTTTACCAGTTCTTCTCCTTTTTCTATCTTATCTACAATTCTATACGAACCAAATTTTCTCGTGTAGCTTTCTATGTATGTGTCCCGAATCTTCTTATCAATCTTAATTGTATAATTAGGAACCTTATTGTTTTTAGTAAGATCTACCTTAAATTCCGGGGCAATTCCTATGTCAAACGAAAAATCAAATTCTGTTTGGAGGTCCCAGTCAATTGGGCTATTTCCCTCTTCAGAAGGCATTGGATCACCAAGTACCCTGAGATTTTCGTCAACAAAGTACTTTGACAGTGATTCTGAGATAATTTTATTCACTTCCTCTACCAGGACAGACTTCCTGTACATTTTTTTTATCAGTCCAAAAGGTACCTTTCCAGGTCTGAAGCCATCAAGCTTAACCTTTCTCTTATAGTCTTTTAGTACTTCTTCAACCTTTGTTTCATAATCTACTGGAACAATTTTTAAACTGATAACAGCATTTACTTCATCAATGTTATTTCTGCTAATATTCATTTCATTTTTTTTAAGCAGGTGATAAATAAGACAGAACCGCCAGACAATCGAATAAGTCGAAACTGCGGTCCTGTCATGAGGAGTGCGGATGAAGGGACTCGAACCCCCACGCCCGAAGGCACTAGATCCTAAGTCTAGCGCG
>DAOWNN010000290.1 GCA_030642585.1 Bacteroidota bacterium
ATCAGTATTGGTTACCTGGTGTAAGAGTGGAGTAATGATCAGCCAGTTATTCCGGCCAAACTGAATCACTGCCACACGGTCAAAATGCCTGTATTCACCAAAGTAGCTTAGTTTACCTTCAATGCTTACCGGAGATCCTGCAAATTCATCTCCATAGCCACCAACTGTTACATTAACAAGATCACCCACTTTTGCTTTCTTAGACAGTTTGTCGATAGCAATGCTGTCTGAAATAGTGGTAATGCAAAAATTTTCTGCTCCCTGACGAATAAGTTCTTCAAGGATTTGTGATGAATTACCACTTCGGTCGCTATGATCTGCAATAACTACGGGTGTATTTCCCAGCCTTGCTGCTTCCAAAGCAATTCTAACTCCCTCTTCTGTTTTAGGAAGTAATTTGCCGGCAAAGCTTTCCCTTACCCGCCAGATATATTCTTCCATATCATTAGCAATTCTATCTGCTAGTTCCTGGTCATTATTTGTTACTACCATAACTGTAGCACCCACATCGGGAACATCGGCATAGGCAAAACCAAAAGCTACAGAAACAAAAGCATCTTTTTGCCTGGATTCCCAACGCCTTGCTCTTTCCATAATTTCCATTGCCGGACTTTCTCCAGTCCATTGAAAAACACTGGGAGTAATTACACCTGGCTTCCTGGTAGCCATAACCGGCTGGTAAGTCCCCCGGATGGTGCGTACAAGGATTCTTGCTGCCCGTTCACCCTGCAATCGGGAATCATAATGAGGATATCTTTTTACAATAAAAATAGCATCCGCAACATCCGATAATTCGTGATCTTCATTTGCATGAAGGTCAAGTGTAATGAATATTGGTATATCTCCAACAGCTTCCTTTAGTCGTCTCACCAATTCTGCTTCTGGTTTAGGAACTCCGGTAACTGCCATAGCCCCATGTAGTGAAAGATAGAGGCCGTCAAGCTTCCCGGCTTTCCTTAGATCTTCAGCCATTGCCACAGAGTACTTATCAAAAGCTTCAGCAGTGATCCAGCTGCCCGAAGATCCTCCTTTGGCGCCACGTGGTGAATATATCCCTACCAGTTCCACTCCGCCAAGTTCTTTGCAACGGTCAACAAATCCTCTTACGTAAGCCCCGGAATTAAGAGCATCATCCCCAATCCTGGGAGTACCATAGTATTCCCATTCGTCAATTCCTGTTTCATTTGGACAAAATGTACAGGTTTCATGCATGAAACTGGCAACTCCAATTCTAAAGGTCTTTATGTCCCTCTTTCTCAATTCCTGGATCACAAATAAGCTTATCAATATTAATGCAAGAGCTGTTATATAGTATTGTCTTCGAATTTTCATATTATTTTAGTTTTTATTGAATCTTTAGAGTCCTGAGAAAATTTGTTTATCCGCTACGCGGAATACATAAACTTCAATAACTACATGTACTACAACACTTGATCTGCTACGCAGGAATTCTCTGTAGGCCGTGCCTGCTGGTCTCCGGAGGCCATAGCCTCTGGCGACGGCTCGCAGGCAGGAGATATAGTATTGTAGATAAAGGAATACCCCTTTAGAAAATTAAAAATAATACTTTTAAAGCATAAATCACGAGCCAGACTTCTTAAAAATTAATTATTTTAAGGGTCTGATTTTACCCGGCATTAAGAGCAAAATATTATGGAGAAATTGAAAAAGGCTATTAACCAATCCTCATATGCGCGTTGGGGTATTTTAATACTTGTAGGATTTATCCTGTCTGTGAATTATTACTTCTATGATGCTTTCTCAACGTTAAAAGATCTGTTAACCAAAGAATTTGGTTTATCAAATACCGATTACGGGCTCTTTGTTTCTTTCTATTCTATTCCAAATACATTTCTGCTGATGGCAGTGGTAGGAGGGATCATACTTGACAGATGGGGAATACGGCGAACAGGTTTTATGTTTGTGTTTTTTATGGCCTTTGGAGCTTTTTTAACTGCTTATGGAGCATCTTCCATTTATCATGATGGAATTGGATATGGATTTATGTCTTCATTCCTTACAAATTATTCCCCTGAACTGAAGATGATGTTACTGGGGCGTTTCTTTTTTGGACTGGGAGCAGAAACAAGCATTGTTGTTGTTAGTAAAATTCTTGTTAAGTGGTTTAAGGGAAAGGACCTTGCCCTGGCATTTGGATTGAAAGTTGGATTCGGACGTCTGGGTACTTTTGCAGCTCTTCAATTATCTCCTGTTTTGGCTGACGGAGGGGAGAAGTTGAATACAGCTATCTGGTTAGCAGCCGTTTTGGTCTTTATAGGTCTGCTTGCTTTTATTGTTTATATTTTATTTGATATAAAAATTGACAGACAGTTACAAACCAGCCATGAACCTACAAAGAAGGATGATTTTCATATAAAAGATGTCTTTTCAATATTGACAAACAGGGCTTATTTATATATAGCTCTTCTTTGTGTTACCTTTTATGCAGCAGTATTTCCGTTTATGGCGTTTGCCCCGGATTTTTTTCTGAATAAGTTTCAAATGAGCTATGAACAAAGTGGCAGGATTGCCTCATTGCTTCCCCTGGGGACCATGCTATTTACTCCTTTGTTTGGTTTTCTGATTGACCGTAAAGGGAGAGCTGCTACAGCCATGATATTTGGTTCTATCATTCTGGTAAGTATTCATTTGTTATTTGCATTAACCAATATAGCACCTTATATACCTATGATCCTGCTGGGAGTATCATTCTCACTTGTTCCTGCTGCTATGTGGCCAACAACGGTTAAACTTGTTGATGAAAAGCAAATTGGAACCGCCTATGGCCTGATGTATTCAATTCAGAACCTTGGCCTCTGGGGTGTTCCCTTACTGGCAGGAATCATCCTGGATAAGACAAACCCCGGAAACCCGGATATATTAAATTACACTCCGGTAATTTTTATGTTTGCCGGCTTGGGTGTGCTTGGGTTTATCTTTGCAGTTTTGTTAAAGACAGTTGATAAATCGGGAAAATATGGTGTGGAAATGGCAATGAATAAGAAGTAGTGCCAAAAAATCACTAATTTTAAATAAAGTTATTACAATTTCTTTTAAAAATAAATAGATTATGACAACTGGAAAGCTAAAATATTGGTACATCCAATTGACAAAGGTAAAAGGGAAGAAAAGAAGAGGTGAGTGAAGAGGAGAAATGGTAAAATGGAGAAGAGGAGAGAGATGAGCAAGAGAAAAGTAGACAATTATTCAAAACACAATATAGAAAATCCATTTTTGGTTTGCTTGAGATTTGGATTTTGTGTTTTATTTGTAATTTGTAAATACC
>DAOWNN010000073.1 GCA_030642585.1 Bacteroidota bacterium
GTGAGCATTCTTGCTGTTTCTATCTTGGTGGCCATCTCTGCCAGCATGAAACCAATGGCCTGATTGGCCGCAATAGGCTTTCCAAATTGCTTCCTGTTCTTGGTCCAGTCTTTAGCAGTTTCATAAGCAGCACGGGCATTCCCAATACTGAGGGCTGCTACACCGGTGCGCGTGCGGTCAAAGGTTTTCATGGCTATGATAAATCCATATCCTTCGGCTCCAATCCTGTTTTCTTCCGGAACTTCCACATCGGTAAAAATAATTTCATTCTGTACAGATGTTTTTTGTCCCATCTTCTTCAACCTTGGTTTTACATCAACACCTGGAGAGTTAGTTGGTACCATGAAGGTTGTAAGGCTCCTGGATCCTTTTTCAGGATCTGTAATAGCAAACACAGTAATATACATCGAGACTTCGGCATTGGTGATAAAACGCTTGTGACCATTTATGATATATTTATCCCCTTTTTTCATGGCAGAGGTTGAGATTCCCTGTACATCGGAGCCTGCGTTTGGTTCAGTGAGGGCGTAAGCAGCAACAGCTTTTTGTTCGTTGATCTCACCAAAGAATCTTTTTTTCTGTGCCTCTTCAGCAGCAATATAAAGAGGTGTTAATGCCAGTGTGTTGGCATCAATACAAATACCCATTCCAACGCAACCTGCCCCAAGTTCCTCGGAAGCCAGAACTCCATCCAGCAAACTGTGACCATGACCTCCGTACTCAGGCGTCATAGGTCCATTCATGATTCCTTCATCGTAAGCAGCTTTTACTACTTCCCAGGGGAACTCTGCCAAATCATCATATTTTAAGCGGTTGGGAACGATATACCTGTTTGAAAAATCTTTGTATTTTTCAATAATTCCTTCCTGTTCTTTTGTTAAACTAAAGTCTATCATAATTATTTTATTAATGAATTAAAATGAATTTTTTATTATTATTAAGGCACTTATTTCTTTTCATTCAAACCCTTGGCCGTCCTGTCTTCCAATGCTGGTGCAGGAGTCATCTCCGGAGGATTCTTCTTTAATAACTTCATTACTTCCTCAACTACCTTTTCCATTTGTGGATCGCGCCCCTGAACCAGGATATTAGGATCATCCCATACTTCAAAATCCGGGGCCACTCCTTCACCTTCCCAGAACCAGTGTCCGTCATTATCATAGAGCCGGGCTCCGGGAACGGTAATCCCTCCCCCATCAATCAATTGGTGTCCCGTTGCCGGGCCAACGAGTATCCCCAGTGTACGTTCCCCAACAATAGGTCCTGCCTCAAGTTCCTGGAATGCCCATGGCAAACCATCTCCGCCAGAACCTGCCCATCCATTGATTAGCATACCCAAGGGCCCGATATTGGTTTTAATTGGGTGGGTGTGATCTTTCCCATGACGCCAGTGCAGGTTATAGACTACCGGCCTTTGCAACAATTCAAGGAAACGATCGGCAAGTGCACCCCCACCGTTAAAACGCTCATCTATTATAAAACCTTTCTTATCAAGTTGCCCATAAAACATACTTACAAGCTCTAATTGTCCCTGCCGGGATGTATTTGACATGTATACATATCCTAATTTGCCTCCTGAAAGTTTATCCACCATTTTACGGTTATTCTCAATCCATTCCAGGTACCTGAGGTTGACTTCCTCACACTGAGTCAAACATTTGACCACAATATTCTTGCTGTCACTAGTTTTTCCTGTTTTACTTACAACAAGGGATACAGTTTTTCCTGCCAGTCCCTCAAATGCAGCATAAGGATCTTTTTCAGGATCCAGTAAAATTCCATTGACTGCCAGAATAAAATCCCCTTCATTCACATTTACACCCGGCCTGTTAAAAGGGGAACGTACCTCAGTATTCCAAACTGCAGGAATAACAATTCTCCCAATCCTGTATTTATGCTGATCCATTTCCCAATCTATTCCAAGATAACCGGTATACAGTGTAGTAACCGATTCCACATCTCCCCCAAAAGTATAGGTATGACCGGCACTCAACTCTGCAGATAGACTAGATTGAATATTGGAAATATCCCAGCGGGTCCGTGCATCTTTGATCAATGCACCATAGCGATCACGCAAAGCCTCCCAGTCCAGCTGGTGCATTTCGGGGTCATAAAAAAAGTCACGGTACCTCCGCCATGTATCCAGGAAGATCTGCTGCCACTCCTCCCGGGGAATGAGATTCATCTCCAGGCCTGAAGTGGGAATTGGTTTCTCAATTTTTTGCTTTGGCATTGGTTTTATGATTCCATACTTTCCTTTACTGGCAACAAGCAGTAATTTAGCATTTGCAGTTGCAGAAACCCTGCTTACATCAGAAATAATAGTTTTTTCCTCCCTCTTCTTAATATCATAGTATATCAATGAAGCCGATCTTTCTCCTGAACCAGCATTGGGTTGTCGCAGGTAAACCAACTTATCCCTGAAAGAAAAAAGAGCTCCAATATTTCCGGCTTTGGGAGGAAGGATCACTAACCTTGATTCCATATTTGCAAAATCTATTTCGACCTCGGGTACTTTTGCAGAGTCAACCTTAGACTTTTTCTGCTCACCCACTTCATCATTCTCTGGCTTCAGCAAAGAGGAGTTCTCCATACTCAAACTCAGGGAAGCAACCCTGGTAGAATTTGGATATACCCATGTTTCATCTCCCATATCGGAATATATTGCCGAAAAATTCCTGTCAGTGAGATAAAAAAGGTATTTTCCATCGATACTAAAAACAGGGTAATAATCCTCATAAAAACCACTGGTCACCCGGTGTATTTTTTCTTCTTCAAGACTAAAAATATAAATGGCATTATTCGCATTTTCCATGCCCTGGGTAAAAGTAATCCACTTTGAATCCGGAGCCCATGAGATATGAAAGTAAGGTCGTGCTCCATGACCAGTATTCCATTGAGTATTTCCGGCTATTCTAAGGTCTCCGTTTTTAACGTCCAAAATAAAAATAGTATTGGTCTCATCAATAAAGGCAAGCATCTTACTATCGGGAGACCAATAAAGGGTATATCCATATCCCTTTCCGCGCTTTGTTAGTTTACGAGCCGGACTTAAACCATCTGATTGTTGAATATAAACTTCAAACTCCCCTGAACGATCGCTCCAGAAGGCAATATTCTCTCCATCCGGAGCCCAGGCAGGATCCCGGTCAAAAGCTCCACTGGATTGTGTCATGTTCATCACAAACCCATCCTTGGCAGGAATGTTAAATATCTCTCCCCTGGCCTCAAAAACAATCCGTTTGCCTTTTGGAGATGCACTCATATTGTTAATCTGCTTACTAACATTCACCAGCCTGGGCATTTCTACCGACAGGTCACTTACCACATTTACCTGAACTTCTTTGTACTCCTCAGTGCTGGTATCCATTAAATACAACACTCCCCCAGCTTCAAAAATGAGATCTTTCTTCCCAGCCGACAAATATGAAATATCAAAATCGTTGAAACTTGTAATTTGTTTTGATTCTTTTGATTTTGTATCATACACCCAGATATTTAAGCGCATATTTTCGGCCTGGTCAGAAAGAAAATACACCTTATCCCCTACCCATGCAGGTTTTCCGTCGTTTGCATGATTGTTTGTAATATTCTCTACCGTGTTGCTATTCATATCATAGATAAGAATGTCTGAGGTCAGACCTCCACGATAGCGCTTAAAAGGATAATTCTCTGTAATCTTCGTGATATACGCCAGCGCATTACCATCTGGCGAAAAACTTGCTAGTTCACCATACGGAACCTTAAGCTTTTCAGGAAATCCCCCATTTTTCCCTACAAGGTAGAACTGCTTTACAGATTGCCTGCCACTTTCCCGTCCGGATGCAAATAAAATACGTTCTCCATCCGGGTGCCACTCAAGCATCCTGTCGGAATGCGACTGGTAGGTCACCCGGGTAGGGACTCCTCCCATCGAGGACATCACAAATATATCCTGGTTGCCATTGTAACTGGCAGTATAAGCAATAGAATTCCCGTCAGGTGAAAAGCGGGGCCATGATTCTTCCCCAGGAGAGTGTGTTACCTGAACAGCAGGGCCACCATTCCTTTGCATTACCCAAATATCACCCCCATAAACAAAAGTGATCCGGGTATCTGAAACATCCAAATAACGCATAAGCTTAGCATTAATTTGACTATGCAATCCACTGAATAGAAACAGGCTTATAAAGAATAGAAATAACTTTTTCATTGTTAATGATTTAGTTTTTTTTGGCTGAGAGAAGTCATCTACTAAATTAAAAATAATTCCCTAATTAAAATCAGGAGATTTTGATTTTCTTATATTTACTATTGAAACATCATAATAATTTCATCGATATGGTATTCACAATACTGTTTGCCAGGGAACAAGACACTGCAATAATTTTTAGTTTCATTAAGAAACTGGCAAAATATGAAAAACTATCAAGCGAGGTGTCTGCAACTGAAGAAATGTTGAGAGAACAGCTATTTGAGAAAAAATATGCGGAAGTGTTACTGGCCAGACTGGATGAAGAAGTTATTGGTTTTGCCCTGTTTTTTCACAATTTCTCCACTTTCATGGGAAGATCAGGCATTTACCTGGAGGACCTGTTTGTTAAAGAGTCCTATCGTGGAAAAGGATATGGGAAAAAAATTCTTCAGTTCCTGGCAAAGCTGGCACTGGAAAGGAATTGTGGCAGACTGGAATGGTCGGTGCTGGACTGGAATTTGGAAGCTATAGATTTTTACAAATCGCTGGGAGCCAGGATGATGAATGAATGGAAGGTGTTTCGTTTGACCGGGGATGAACTAAAAAATCTGAGAAATAATTAAGAAGAGTAAATTTTGAAATTCTCATCAAATCATATTTCAGCTGCTACACTTTCAGGATTGATCCTTACTTTTTTGGGCTTCACCTTGCTTACCTACCTTGCTTCAGAACATATTTTTTTCTGGGATACTGTGCAACTGGCATCCAGGCATGCACATTTTTATTATGAAAATAATTTTAATGAATTATTTCTACCAGATGAAATAGACAGTGGTCACATACCCTTCTTTGGAATATACCTTGCCCTGGCCTGGAAGTTGTTTGGGAAAAGCCTGTTTATCAGTCACTTTGCCATGCTGCCCTTTCTCTACGGAATTATCCTGCAAACCTGGTTGCTAATTAAGAAATACTTTCCTCCACAATTTTCTCTTCCTGTACTGATCCTTGTTCTGGCAGATCCTACTTTCCTGAGCCAGTCAATCCTGGTATCTCCAGACGTACTTCTTGTTTTCTTCTTTCTGCTTGGCCTGAATTCAGTATTAAACCATAATAAAACATTCGTATCCATATCTGTTCTGGGATTATGCTTAATAAGCAACAGGGGTGTTTTTCTCTCTGCCGCCATTTTCCTAATGGATATTGCATTCAATATAAACTATGCTCAATTAAAACCTGCAATAATTCAGATTCTTAGAAGATGCCTCCTTTATTTACCCGCCTTTTTGATATTCATATTGTATAACCTATATCATTTAAAAGCAAAAGGATGGATAGGATATCATGAAGGATCACCCTGGGCACCGAGTTTTGCACTTGTTGGATGGAAAGACCTGTTTTTCAATTCCGGAATTCTGGTATGGCGTTTGATTGATTTTGGCAGGATATTCATATGGATCACGGGCATTTTATTATTTTTCATGTTTTTCAGAGAGAATTTTAAAGATCAGAATTTCAAAAAACTTGGAATCTTTTTGATTGTATCCCTGATTGTTCTTTCCATTCCCCTGCTTGCATATAAAAGTCTTTCAGGTCACAGGTATTTACTACCTGTATACCTGATTTTCTCACTGCTAACTGCCTACCTTATTTTCAATAAAATAAAGTCTCAGAAACTGAAATATGCCCTTTATACAATTTCACTGGCCGGACTTCTGAGTGGCAATCTGTGGATCTATCCTGAGAAAATTTCCCAGGGATGGGATTCCAGCCTTGCACATCTACCCTATTATGGCTTACTCGAAAAAATGCATATTTACTTAAACCGGGAAAATATTGAGATAAACCTTATTGGCTGCACATTTCCCAACCTTGCAGAACAGAGATATCTTAAACTGAATGATGACGATCACTCTTTTCATCCTAAAAATCTGGAAACAGATCAATTTGTACTATACTCAAATGTTTATAATGACTTTGAAGATTATGAAATTGATATCTTAAATACTAATTTTATACTGCGAAAGGAATTCAGGAAAAGGGGAGTTTTTATAAGATTATATGAAAAGAAGGCTAGATATCGTCCCTAAGGGACTTGTATTCTATTGTGATTATTTTTTCTATAAATATTTTGTCCCTACGGGACTAATAGACATATCTTCAATCGATGGGATAGTTGAGCCCCTCGATGAACTCGGAACAGCTTTAGGGGTAATTGTTACTATATTAACAAGTTGTGGACAATACTAAAGAGATATTGCAGATAAGATACATTTTTAATACCATATGGGCTATTTTGCTCTTAATCTCATATTTGGTATTTTCATATTATACTTTTAATGGTTGGTGGTATTCATCTATTGGAACTGGATTGATTCTTATTTTTAGTTATCTGATTTGGAGAAAAGATTTTTTAAAAGTAATCGGATTGAAATTATCAATTAAATCCTTTCTAAAAACAATTGGATTAACTATTCTGATAATTATTGGCTCAGTCCTGATTATTAAGTATATCGGCTCAAAGAAAATGGTTGCAATTCAATTTGGAGATATAAGTGAATATTACCATGATATGTTTTACATACTCAATGAGGAAATAATTCTGGGGGGAATTGCTATTTATATTTTGGTTAATAGATTTAAAATTAAACCACTTTTAGTATCTACTGGATTAGCATTAATATTTTCATTAATTCATTTTGTATTTTATAAATGGATTCTATATCAAACTGGATTAATTGAAACACAGACCTTAATTACATCATTTTTTGTTGCATTTATACGTAATAACTTAATAATTGTTAATCGACATATTGGATATTCATGGGCTTTACATCTTGGATGGATTGTCGTAATGCTAGGGAGTTTCCCATACTGGATTGATACAAATATTGAATTAACAGAACCAGAAAGTTTTAATATATTTTTAGGTTCCAAAGAATTGTTGATACTATCATGTGTTTTAGCTGGATTAAGTTTAATATATATGATCAAAAAAGTACAACCCACAATAAAAAATATAAGATATAGAGCTTAAATTAGTATATTTTAGTGTGAGTACAATTAATATAAAAAATATAGGGTTGATAGTTAGGCGCTTTGTTATTCCTGTTATCCTATATTTCAAAGGTTTCATATTTCAAACCCAGGATAATGAGCCATGAACAAAAAGATATACAGGTGTAAATAGTGGTAATTCAAAAATAATAATAATTATGAAAAAAATATTCATTTGCACAGGGATCATTTTATTCAGCTCAATTTCACTGGTTTTTGGACAGGAACCTACAAAGCTGAATAAGCTTCTGGATAGTTTTATACAGGAAGCAAAAGAAGATTGGCAGGCACCCGGCCTTGCAGTCACCATTGTAAAGGATGGTGAAGTTTTGTTCTCAAAGGGCTATGGTGTTCGGGAGTTGGGTAAGCAAGAAAGTGTAAACACCAAAACCATGTTTGCAATGGCTTCTACAACCAAAGCATTCACTGCTATGGCCATCGGAATGCTGGTTGATGATGGGGTATTTGAATGGGACGACCCCGTAGTAAAGTACTTCCCCGAATTTCAATTGTACGATCCTTATGTTAGTCGTGAACTTAAAATACGTGATCTCTTATGCCACCGTGCTGGCCTGGGAAATACAGATATGCTCTGGATAGCAGACTATTCTGAAAATGAGATACTGAGAAGAATGCGCTACGCAAAACCATCCTATTCTTTCAGGGCCGGCTACACCTACCAGAATGTTATGTATCTGGCCGCGGGTAAACTTATAGAAAAGGTCACCGGTATTCGGTGGGAGGATTTTATCCGGCAAAGAATTCTTGATCCCCTTGATATGACCGGGACGGTTCCAATGTATAAACACCTTGAAGACAATAATAATTTTGTATCCCCACACTACAATATTGAAGGATCTGTAGAGATCATTAAATACACTAATGCAGACAATATTGGTCCTGCCGGTTCGATGTGGTCGTGTGTGGAAGATATGTCAATATGGATTGAGTTTCTATTGAATAAGGGAAAGATTGGAGATAAGGCATTACTGAAACCTGAAACTTTTTCTGAATTATTTACCCCACAAACTATTATTCCAAAATCAAGCTTCTATCCCACTTCACAGCTTAGCATGCCAAATTGGACCACCTACGGTTTGGGTTGGTTCCAGCATGATTATAAGGGAAGGGCTACTTATTTTCATACAGGTAGCCTCGGCGGACTTGTGGCTATTATAGCCCTGGTTCCGGAGAATAATTTTGGGATTTATGTATTTAGCAACCTCGATCACGCCGAGCTAAGGCATGCCATTATGTATAAAGCAATTGACCTGTATGTAGATAATGATAATTCCCGCGAATGGAATAAAGAAGTTCTTGAATTGTACGATGGGATTAGAAAAAAACAAGAAACCAGGCGAACCAAC
>DAOWNN010000093.1 GCA_030642585.1 Bacteroidota bacterium
ATGGCTGATACCATGGCAGCATTTGAATAGGAGTAACGATTGATAAGGACATATACATTGCCTTTAAACCTTTTGGAATCATCATGAGGTTCAACTATTGGAATATCAACATCAAAACTACTTCCATTTTCAAGTGACAAAATTTGCTCTTTTATTTCTTGAACTTCCGGAATATCAATTTCTTTCCAAAAATCTTTGGTCATCTGACTTGTTTTAATGCGAAATTTCGATGCAATACTGAATGGTTTAGATGCGAAATAAGCAATCATATAGTCACTAAATGAGTTATCGCCACCCGGATTATTCCTTATATCTATTATAAGATTTTCTATGCCTTTTCGCTGAAAATCAGTAAATGCAGAATCAATAAATTGACAAAACTTCGTATTATCATAGGTTCTAGGATCTGACATATCAAAATCATCACTTACATTAAGAAATATGCCTGGATGCAAAAAGGCTGTATTATTATCAATCATACGATATTCCTTGTCATATCTCATATTTGATTTTTGTTCTTTAATTTTCTCTTCAAATTCACTTCTGGGAATAGGATGAATTATCAAGTTTTCTACTTGTCCGTTTCTTTTCCTAATCCCTAACTTAAACTTATCACAATCGCCATAAAAGAACCAATAGAGCCTTGAAAAGCGAGTTTGCTCAATGGATGAATTTTTGTAATAATCAGATGGCCCTGTTATGTATTTATAAAAATCAGCCAGGAATTCATTCATTGGTTGATCATTAAATGAGATTATCTCATCGGATCTGTTAATTGAGGTATTAGCGGAAAAGTTAGTATTCACAAATGCCTTTCCTTCGGAAAAAGAAAGATCTAATGGGAATAGAGATACTTCTTGTTTTGCATCACCACCATAATATTCTGACCATGAATTATAGATTGAGCAATGTGACATTTTGGCTAGTGAAACAAAAGGTTTAAAAAGCCTGAAGGTTTCCAAGGCTGTTAAAGAGTCATTAATTGAATAGTATATTTCATTATAAATACTATCCATTTTTTCTTTTTTGATGTATGCAAATAAATCATAATTACTTATTTCAAGGGTTTCGTACATGTATTTCAGGTCGCTTCTTATTTCTCGCACCGAATATTTTTTAGGTGCTTGTGTATAAACAGTTGTAGAAATGAAGCAGGCTAAAGCAAAAAGAAAAATCATTTTTTTCATGATTAAATCTTTTTTAAGATACCAATCATTTATTTGTGTTTTAAAGACGATTGAAGATGAAAAATGTAACAGAATTGTTTGTGATTTGATTTCATTTTGGGATAGACTTGCCGCTAACACGCTGATAATCAGGGGCGCAATTTAGGAGTATTTATGTCGCGCACAAAACAGGAAAAATACGCTATTACCGGAACTCGTAACATAAACTTTCTCTACCCTTCTATCCGTACTTCTTTACTTTGCTCACAGGGAGTAGGTAAATCCAGCCTGAATAAAGAAGCTTTGACCAGGATATTGATTCCATATCTCATACCTGCGACCAAGGATATTATTTAATCTCAACCAGGCTGACAGGATACGGGTATAGCGATATTCAACTTTCAGATTTAAATCCATAAATCCATCCAGCGAAACAGAGGGAACACCAAAATCATAAGATTTTGCATACCTTTTGCCTATATAAAATGCATCCAGATCGACAAGAATCTTATTTCTCAAATTATAATGAATGCCCGCTGTGATATCAAAATTTGGTTTATGCCAGGCATACAGTTCCCTGGCAAGACCGTAGAAGTAATAATTTGCCTTTACCCGAAGTTCTGTTGATGGACCAACAGCAGCACTGATTTCTCCCTGAACCCTGCCAAGTTCGACATCATCATATTCAAAATGAAACTGATTACCAAGTCCACTAACAGTGTCATTTACAAAAAAGTACATTTGATCAATCAGGGAATAACTAGCTCTCAGATGCCATGATGATTTTCTGCTAAATGAACCATGGAAACCTCCGAAAAAATTCAGTTTATGATCAGTACTCTTTACGTTTAATCCTGGCATTTGGAAGGGATTCTCATTACTGATCTCCCTGTAAGAATGGCTTTCAAGGCTCCCATCCACGCCCAGGTAACTGGTCAGGTATCTGGGCACAACATTAAACTTAAACTTTGCTTTGGGGTAAAAATGAGGTGTAACATTCCCTTCTTCGACTTCAAAACTCATATTAAGTGCCAGGTTTAATGCCCAGGCACCTGAGCGCTGGGAGAACCATGGCTCAATACCAATATAGCTTACCGGATGTGCAATAGCATCCATCTCTGAACCAAGATAAGTTACTGAAAACTTTCCCCCAAAAACTTTTCCTGAGATAGACTTATTAATATCCATTTGGAAATCTACCTCATGTTGTGTGTTTTTATACCTGTCATTGAAAAAATGATAGCTGGTAAAAACATCATAATTCAGATGATTTGAATCAAGATGACTGGATTGAAAATGAATTCCTGCAAACACATCCAGGTAGTTCTGACGTATATTTTCTTTTGAAAGACTGGTGTCTATTGAGGGCTTATAGCCATAAAAATGCACCCAGTCATGGTTAGCCCCAAATTCTCCTTTCAGTATTGAATTTTTAAACAATTTCTTGCCGTACAATAAAAAATCTGTGTCACCGAATCCTGAAAACACCTTTTCATCATTTGACAGTTTTACTTTTCCATAAGAGGATAAATGCTTGATATATGCTCCTCCTGAACTATTCTTCGATCGCAGGTTATTGATATGCAATTCTCCAGCCGGAGAAATATAATTCCCAAAACTCATCTTCAGGAAACTATGATATAACTTTGAAATACTCTCACTCTCCATCCTGGCCGGTTTCAGAGGACGAAATTTATATACAGGCTGAAAATTTTTCGGACTGATAGTGTATTGATAATCGGGGCTGAGTTTCACCGTATCATTCAATTCAGGAAGGAGGCTGATCTTGCTGGCTGCAGAAAGCGTAGGCTCATAAGGCTTTATCACCTTAACCTCCTTTTTAATGGTCTCCTGTGCATTCAAACCAAATAATCCAAATACAAGGCTCAGTAAAAGAATAATATTTCTTTTTCCAGACTTCATAAAGTTCTTCTTTCAACCAGATTTGCATTCACTTCTTCGTGCAAACCAATTATGTAATTATTTCGTTCCAGACGGAAAGTTATATCCATATTAAGAGAATCTATAACTTCGTTCTGATGATCCTGTCCCTCCTTCTCCAACTCTAGTATATAATTAAGCCTTTCCCTGGCTTCATTTTTTATTCCATCATCATCTATATCGTAATAATCTATTAAGCTCTGTAATGTATATCTTGCCTGGAAAATATCGTTCTTTTTCAAACTAATATCAGAGGAAAGGATAAATATTCTGGCCATCCATTCCTGGTACGGGGTATTCATTTCAATGAATTCCATCACCTCGGCCTCGGAAGCGTCAATCTTTTCCTGGTCATACAGTATCTTTGCAAGCCTGAATTTGGCTTCAGCACCTTCCTTACTTTTAATATCCACTGCTACCTTTTTGAATACCTCTATTGCCTTATCAGGGGAACCCAGCTCTTCATAAGCCAGTCCGGACTTGAAATAAACCTCCCTGGCAATTTCCTCAGTTAGCTTATCGGCATTGAGAATCTTCTGACCTGTACTTACCACACCGGCATAGTCTTTCAATTCAAACAAGCATCTGAGTTGCCCTGTATAGGCAATCAGCTTGTTTTCTGAAACATCTGCCACGCTTTCGAGGTAAACATAATTCTCAAGTGCATCAAAATAATCTCCATCCTGGAAGTTCAGGGAACTGACAACCAGCAATGAGGGTTCTGTGAATACATTTTTAGGTAGGCTGACAACATATTTGTAGTCCTTCATGGCTTCTTCTTTTTTGCCTGAAGAGCTTAGGCATTCCGCCCTGTAAAAACTGGCATTAATAATAAAACTACCATCCGGAAATTTATTCAGATAGTCACTAAACACCTGTATTGCCCTTTCACAATTACCAGACATATACAGGTTCTCCCCACTCAAATAGGTCAGGGAATCTTGTTCCGAAACCCTCACATTGGCAAAAGAGCCAAGCGTGGCAACATAGCTGAAATAAGTCTTAACCTCATTCATATCAACATAAACAGTTCTCAAACCGGTAAGAGCACTCCGTGAATCTGGAGTACCCTGAAATTCTGAAATCACTCTCTTATAGGTCTATGGCTTTTGCATTACTCCCCTGGTTATAATATACCAGGCCTATATTCAGAAGTGCTTTGGAATAGTAGCTACTATTTTTAAAGGATTCCAGGATATTAAAAAAATCTTCAAGAGCTCTCCCTGACTTATTTACCTGAACATAAGACCTACCCCGCTCAAACAGGGCATCATCCCTGTAATTCGATTTGGGAAAATCATTCAAAAGCTTTGTTAATCCGTCGATTTTGTCAAAATAATTCTTTTTCAGTCCATGGGAAAAAGACTTTTGAAACAAAGCATAGTCAGGATCAGAAGATTTCAGATCAATTGATTTCTGGTAAAAACTCATTGCCAGGGAATAGTCGGTGGAAATGAATGCACAATCACCCAATCTATTATAACTGTCTGCCATCAGCCTGCTTTTACTTCCTTCAATCAGTGTAACATACTTTCTGTACCATCTGGAAGCATTTGCATAGTCCTTTAAGTTAAAAAAACAATAAGCTGTATTGTAATGGGCAAGATTAAATTCGTTTTGTGAATAAGCTCCGGGTGAAATTAAAAATTCCTCATATATCGTAAGGGCTTCCCTGAACTCCTTATTCCTGTACAAAGCCTCTGCTTTCCAGTATAGGCATCTGGCAGTTAAGCGAGTATCAATGTTCCCCTGTGCAAGAGAAACATCAAACATATCCAGTGACTCCTCAAATTTAAGGTCCTTATATAACTCCAATCCCCTGTAAAAAGCCACTCTTTGATATGCTTTCTTAATCTCAGAATTTTTCTCCTGAATTTTATTCAAAGATTCATAGGCAAATTTGTAATTCCTGGTATTCAAATATGCAAGCACCAGGTAGTGATATGCTTCATCAATCTGCTGAGAATAGGGATAAATTTCAATGAATTTCCGAAATGCACGTATCGCCTCATTGAAAGGTGAAAATGCCAGTTCATATGTAAGTTTAGCATAATTCAATAAGGCATCTTCGCTGATATCACTATCAAAATCCATCCCTGAGGCAGTAAAAAATGTAATGGCAGCCTTCTGTTTATTCCCGGTTCTCAAAAAACAATCAGCAAGTAAATAATAGGAGTTCTGGCCTAAAAGATCCTTTTTTCCTCCAAGACCTTCCAGGAATGGAATTGCATTAGAATACTTTTTAAGCTGGTGGTACATAAATCCCATCTGGAATTTGTCTTCCCTGCTTATAAGTTTTGATTTTTCCACATACAACTCCAGGTAGGTCTGAGCCTTTGAATAATTCGTCAACTGGTAATATGAATCTCCCACAAACTTTGAAATCTCTCCACTGCGTCCCGGGATAGAATTTTTGAGTAAACCCGGACCAATCTTAACTACTTCTTCATATTTCTTCTGACTATAAAGAATTTGAAGAATGTAATAAGGAACTATCCCGCTAAAATTCACATCATCCTCAAGTCTTCTGAATCCAAGAAGAGCAGTTTCAAAATTTTCCTGCTTGTAAGCAATATAAGAATAGTAATATAGAGCCGGACCGGAGTAGTCACTTTGGATATCTTTTATTTCATAAAAGGCAAGAGTAGCTTCTTCGTAATCATTCTTCACAAAAGAACAATAGCCTTTTTTAAAATAGTATTCAGCTTGCTCCTCCTTAGCCAGCATATTATGGTCAACCCGCTCAAAGTATCCCCCTGCTTTACGATATTTTTTCGTCTGGTACAGAAAAAGGGCCATTTCCCAAACAGCATCCCTTGAAAGCATACTTTCAGGATGCATTCCTACAAATCTGTCTAAATGGTATTCGGCATCTTTGTTAAACAGATATATCCCGCACAAAGCATGATAATACTCTGCTCTTGTTTTCAGGTCAGAATTCATATCTGAAAACTGGTCTACAATCAGCTGAAATTCCTTTTGGGCTGCTCCAAACTTTTCTTTCTCGAATAGCTCTGATGCATTCTTGTAGGCTTCCTCAATAGTTAACAGGGAATAGGGCCTCTGAGCAAATGAAAAATTACTCATCATCAATTGCAAGAGAAGTAAGAAAAAAACCCAGACCCTTATCATAAAAGACTGCTTTGAATTGTGCTTAAAGATATACTAAAAAACGTGAACACATTTGTTTTAGTATTCAATTTAATCAACATACAATTGTTGAAAAAGCAGGAAAAGAAAATGCTGAAAAAGAACCTGCCTTAATTTGATAAAAAAAACTTATTTTTGGAAACTAACTTTGAAGTTTCAGGCTTTTTAATAACTATTTCGATTTTTTCAATTAGAAAACTACTCATAATGCCTCTGGACAATATCATAGAATTTAATGACTGCCCCATCTATCAAAAGGACAGCCTGATTCTTTCCCATGTTAATCTTTCTATAAAACGAGGGGAATTCGTATATTTAATCGGCAAGGTGGGTAGTGGTAAAACAAGTTTAATAAAAACAATTAATGCACAGCTCCCACTCAAAGAAGGATATGCTAAAGTTGCAGGGTTTGAACTTTTTAATCTGAAAAGAAAAGAGATTCCTGAGCTTAGAAAAAAACTGGGGATTGTATTTCAGGACTTCCAATTGCTAACAGACAGAAGTATTTTCAATAACCTGGAGTTTGTTTTGAAAGCAACCGGATGGAAAAACAAGCAAGAGATTGAGCAAAGAATTGGAGAAGTACTTGAAAAGGTCGGCCTGGACTATAAAGGATATAAAATGCCTCATCAACTTTCAGGAGGGGAACAACAAAGAGTTGTTATTGCACGGGCACTCTTAAATGATCCTGAGATTATACTTGCTGATGAACCTACAGGAAACCTGGACCCTGAAACATCAGAGTCCATTATTAAAACCTTATTGGATATCAGTCAGGGGGGAAGAGCTGTGGTAATGGCCACCCATAACTATACGCTCCTTAAGAAATTTAATGCCCGTACCCTGAAATGTCAGGCAGGAAAGCTTACCGAAGTAAACAACAATCAGCCCTTTGATTTTGACTTTATGAATTAAAATAGTTGAAGAGTTGAAGAATGAACCCAAGGTCAGAATCCTGGTTTTAATCTTCTGATAACCGGAGGGAGATTATTCCTGATAATACCGGGATATTTTACTGCTTTTGCACCAAATCCCCTGAAGAAATGTGCCAATCCCTTTAAATCAGAACCTTCAAAATCCAGAAAAGCATCTCCTCCGGAATGATCGCAAATAAATTTATCCAGAATAGCAAACATTGCCCCATTCTTCCTGCTTACAGCATTTGTGGCGGAAAACAAATAGATATAGCGATTATATGAATGAATGAAAAAAGCCCCGGCACAATAATTTCCTTCTTCCGTATAAGCAGATAAAACTTTCCCTAAACCCTTTTGAATGCTCTCCTCCATGATAGATTGGAGATGCAGGAAATGCTTTGGCTGAATTTTCTTTATTTGTTTCCCAAGGTGTTCCCTGAATAGTTGTATTAACTCACAGTAACGATCATCATGAAGTATGCTCAATTTCTGATTTTCTGCTCCGACAAGGCTGTTTCTGGTATTTTCAGAATAATTTTCTCTGAGCAACTCATACGCTGGCTGTAAATTCAAATGATGAGTGGTCTTCCATCGTACCAGGAATGTATCCTGATAAATCTTGTTTTGCTCATTCAGGGATATCTCAATATATTGGAACCTTTTCGAAATGTATTCCATGAAATCCATTAAAACTGGTTCATTCTCTGTACCTGAAAATAATCCAAGCTGTTGCGTAAAAAAAGGTTGAAATAAATAATTAATTCCAAATTTCTTATTCCATGTAAGCGGGAATACCGACCGGTAATCATCTTCTACAAGGGCATGCCACTTAGGACACACCTTATCAAGGTACCAGGA
>DAOWNN010000199.1 GCA_030642585.1 Bacteroidota bacterium
GCCTTGCTCTGCCGAAGCGGCTACGCGAAGGCGCAGCAGGCAGGAAGCCAGGGCTTATTGATTATCTGGATGTTATTAAAAGCTATGGTTTTTCTTACATCGAACTCACGTTAAACTTAAAAAATATGCGTTTCAAACCTGTTCAAATTATTTTCCTGGCAATCAACCTGACACTTTTTTTAACTTCTTGCAAGAACAACACACAAGAGATCAAGATCCTTGAAGGATTGGAATCCAGTGTTGAAGTAATTCGTGACCAGTATGGCATAAACCATATCTATGCCGCAAACCAGAAAGATCTGTTTTTTGCCCAGGGCTATTGTGCCGCCGGTGACAGGCTTTTCCAGTTTGAAATATGGAGAAGACAAGCTACAGGTACCGTAGCTGAAATATTAGGAGAAAGAGAATTAAAAAGAGATATAGGTACCAGACTTTTTCAATTCAGGGGAGATATAAGCCAGGAGCTTAATCATTATCATCCCGACGGAGAAGAAATTATAAATGCCTATGTGGATGGTGTAAATGCTTACATCAGGGAAGTTTTAGAGAGTCCTGATCTACTTCCATTTGAATTTCAATTGCTGGGACTGGAACCAGAATTATGGACTCCTGAAGTTGTAATTTCCAGACACCAGGGTTTACTTGGGAACATTGGGCAGGAACTTGACATTGGAATGGCAGTTGCGAAAGTAGGTGCAGAAAAAGTAAAGGAACTTGTTTGGCTTCACCCAAAAGATCCGGATATTGTACTTGATCCGGGCATCCGGGAGGATCTCCTGAATGATAAAATACTGGAATTATACAAAGCATACCGGAAACCAGTCAGATTTTTACCGGAAGACCTTGTAAAACCAGAAAATGGAATTGCAATAAATTATAATACGGAAGATTACGAAAATGTGATTGCAAGAAACAAAACCGACTGGATTTCAATAGGAAGTAATAACTGGCTGGTTGGCCCGGAACTTACTGAAAATGGGGCAACTATTATGGCAAATGACCCTCATAGAACCCTGGCAGTTCCCTCACTGAGATATATGGCCCACCTGGTTGCTCCAGGGTGGAATGTAATAGGAGGTGGAGAGCCTGAAATTCCCGGTATTTCAATCGGTCATAACGAATATGGAACATGGGGATTAACTGTTTTTCGAACAGATGGAGAAGACCTGTATATATATGATTTAAACCCCAAAAATCTGAATCAGTACAAATATCAGGGCGAATGGGAAGAAATGAAAATAATTAAGGAAGCAATCCAGGTAAAGGACAAGAAAGATGTACCTGTAGAATTTAGATATACCAGGCACGGACCGGTTAGTTATATCGACTCTTCAAATTTCAAAGCCTATGCAGTAAGATGTGCATGGTTAGAACCTGGTGGATCTCCCTACCTGGCATCCCTGAGAATGGACCAGGCAAAGACATGGGAGGAGTTCAGGGAAGCATGCAGTTACAGTAATATCCCCGGAGAAAATATGATATGGGCTGACAAACTTGGGAATATTGGATGGCAGGCAGTTGGCATTGCTCCTGTGCGAAAAAACTTCAGTGGTATGGTTCCTGTTCCTGGAGATGGAAGATATGAATGGGAGGAATATTTGCCAATCCTTGAAAAGCCCAATCTTTTGAATCCGGAATCCGGTTTTTTTGCAACAGCAAATCAAAATGTCACCCCCGAAAGTTATAACAACTGGGATGCAATTACCTACCTCTGGTCAGATCCATATCGTGGAAACCGGCTTAATGAAGTATTAGGTTCAGGTAAGAAATTCACAATGGATGATATGAAGAGCCTTCAAACTGACTATTATTCCATACCTGCAAGCCTGTTGGTCCCTTACCTGAATAACATTAAGTTTAAACATGAACTTGAAAAAGAAGCCATTAAGCTTTTGCAAGACTGGAATTTTGAGCTCACTAAAAACAGTATTGAGGCTGGGATTTATGTAGCCTGGGAAAGGCAAATAATGGATAATGCCAATGCCTTATTTGTTCCGGAGGAAATTAAGGATCTGGTGTCACTCCAATTAAAAACAATTATTAATTTCCTGCAAAACCCTGATAAATCATGGGGTACCAGAGAAACCGGAAGAGATGAATTCCTGAAAAAATCATTTATCCAGGCTATTAATTATTTGAGTGATACCTACGGGCCCGGTACTGATGATTGGGTTTATGGACAGGAACAATACAAACATGTATTCATAAAACATTCACTAAGCAATATCCTGAATGAGGAATGGAGAAAAAAAATCAATGCTGGGCCCTTACCCAGGGGGGGGAACAGCTATACCGTTTGCGCAACCGGAGGAAACAATAAACAAACTCATGGTGCAACTTTTAAACTTATTGTAAATACAGATGACTGGGATGCAGCAATTGGAACCAATACACCCGGACAGTCAGGAGATCCTGAAAGTCCTTTCTACAAAAATCTGTTTGAATTGTGGGCCAATGACCAGTACTTTCCATTATATTACTCAAAGGAAAAAATTGAATCTATAGAAGCAGAACGTATTATTTTAAGTCCAAAAAAATAGAACAATGAACCATATCTTTAAGGGAAATGAATATCACACAGATCCACAGAATACAAAACCTTTTCTGCTTAATATCCTTTTAAAAACCTGGTTGGTATTCGCAATTAGATTTATCCATCAGGTATTTAAGGCAAGGAAGATGGCCAGATCGGGTAAATATCTCACGCCTCAATGGGAAGAATCTTCTTATAATACATTAAAACTAGTTGAAGATGCAGGAGGTAAAATTCACATAAGTGGCCTGGATTATCTACGTCAGGTTGAGGGTCCGGTTGTATTTATAAGCAATCACATGAGTACCATGGAGACCATGATCTTTCCATGTATCATAAATCCTATAAAAAAGGTCAATTTCATTGTAAAAGAAACGCTTGTTAACCATCCTCTTTTCGGTGATACTATGCAAACCAGGAAACCTATTCTTGTAAGTCGCACAAATTCCAGGGAAGACCTGGTGAAAGTATTAAAGGAGGGTCCTGAAATGCTGGGAACGGGTACCTCAATTATAATTTTCCCACAGAGCACCAGGAAAATTGTTTTTAATCCGGCTGAATTTAATTCATTGGGTATTAAGCTGGCCCTGAAAGCAAATTGCCTGGTTATCCCTGTTGCCATTAAAACAGACTTCTGGAGCAATGGAAAACTCATTCATGATCTTGGCTTACTTCGTAAAAAAGAGCCCATTCATATTGCCTTTGGCCCGGCTTTAAAGCCATCCGGAAATGGGAAAATTGAACATCAGAAGGTTATAGATTTTATTGGCTCCAGGTCGAAAGAATGGAACAAACATAAGACAAATCAAGCGATTTAATACCAATGTCAAACAGTCTGATCTATGAAGCAATTAATATTCAGCAATTAAGCGATATTAAAACGCTTCTTGAGGATTATGGTAAACTAAGAAAACACGATGAGGCTCTTGGTAATTACCAGCAGGAACTAAATGATTTACCAGGTGAATACTCTGCCCCTGAGGGCTGCCTGCTTATTGCTTACTTCAAGAACAAACCTTCCGGACTTGTGGCTTATAAAAAAATTGGCAGTGATATATGTGAAATGAAAAGATTGTATGTGAAAGATGAATTCAGGGGGAAAAGAATTGGTGAGGAACTTGTTATTGAGCTTATAAACAGGGCACGTGATAATAGGTACATGCTGATGAGACTGGATACGCATCCATGGATGAATGCAGCTCAATCCTTATACCAGAAATTTGGATTCAAAGAAGTGGAGAGGTACAATAATAACCCCACGAAAGGAATAAGGTTTTTTGAATTAAAGCTCTAAAGCACCTACACTTTCTGCCACGCTAAACAAAAGTAAAGTACAACGAACCTCCCGGTTCGTTAATCGATCCGGAGGATCGATCTACCTTGCCGTCGTTTAACGGACTTGGGTACTGCTTTGAAGGAAATAGGAACCTATGCATCTGTGGCCACTCTAACATTCCATTATTCCATCTCTTTCGTTTTATCTTTAAGCCAATTCCTTACATCATCATTTAAAAATGGAGACAAGGCTTCAAACACTTCCTGGTGATAATTATTAATCCAGTCTGTTTCCTCCTTCTCAAGTAAACCCGGCTCAATCAAGTTTTGATCAATATAACATAATGAAACCGTTTCAAACCCCAGGAATTTCCCAAATTCTGTTTCCTTAATTTTCTTTACCATCACCAGGTTTTCAGTCCTTATACCATACTCTCCCTCTCTGTATAATCCTGGCTCATCTGAAATTAACATTCCCTCCTGAAGGGCTATATCATTTGAGCCAGAAGCTGAACTGCCAATATTTTGCGGCCCCTCATGAACATTTAAGAAATAACCTACCCCATGTCCTGTACCATGTCCATAATTTAATCCTTGATTCCACAGGGCTTTTCTCGCCAGAACTTCTATCTGATAAGCCTTTGTACCTTCAGGAAAAATACATAGGGCAAGTTGAATGGTTCCCTTAAGAACCAGGGTGAAATCTTTCTTCTGCCCATCAGTAGGATTTCCCAGAGAAATAGTTCGTGTTATATCGGTGGTTCCATCCAGGTACTGTCCACCTGAATCCATAAGAAAAATCCCATCCGGCTCAAGGAGGAAATTAGTTTCATTGCTGGCCTCATAATGAACAATCGCCCCGTGTTCCCTGTATCCGGCAATAGTTGCAAAGCTGGGTCCCTTAAAGTAATCCTGTTCAGCTCTGTATTCTTCTAATTTATCAGAAATCGACATTTCAGAGTGCTCTCCCGATGCTAAATTATTCTCCAGCCAATAATAAAATTTCGTCAAAGCAACTCCATCCCTGATCATTGCGTTCTTTATATGAGCAGTTTCCTTACCTGATTTGATAGATTTCAGTAAGGTCGGAACACTAATGCCTTCAACAATTTCACATTCTTCAGGGATGCTATTATACAATTGGGTATTTACAGATGACACAGAAAGATAAACCCGGGACTCAGGACTTAAATTGGCAAGGACAGAATATATCTGGTAATAAGGAGAAATTTCAACCCCGGCTTCCAATATATCCTTTTTCAACTCCGGTGGAATTCTGTCCTGCTCAATAAACAACAGGCAATTTGTTTCTGAAATAAGGGCAAACGAAATAGCCAGGGGGCTGTATTGTACATCACTCGCCCTGA
>DAOWNN010000074.1 GCA_030642585.1 Bacteroidota bacterium
ATTCTTCTCGTCCGCCGACCGCGTGCCGCCTAAAGCTTTAGCGGTGGCGCAAGCGGAACGCGAAGGAGGATTAAATCACAAAACAAAAATGGGAAACCATTCTTACGAATTGCTTCCCATCTTCACCTTATAATGTCCATAGACTTTATTCAGTGCCAGGTTACAGTTATTGTGACTTTAGCTTCTGTTGGTCTCCCGAAGGATCCTTCCCTTTGGCTTCTGGACTTCCGGCTTTCGAGTCTTACGAAACTTATACCTTCTGCCCTGACTTCAGGCCCCGTCCGTCTCTGAACCTTGCGAAACAGTGACTTAGAGTTTGAATTTAGTTGGGATTTACCGTTTCCGGATCCTCCTTCCTGCCTTCACCTGTGAAATCTGCCCTCTGCATCAGAACTTCCAATCTTTTTCGGTCTGAACCGGTCCTTTTTCGTTTCCATTCTTGCGAATTTCCCTTCCAAATTTCCTTGCTTTCTTCAAGCTGATCCAGATGAAGCCGATCTTCCGATCTTTTGGCTTATGAGAGGTTGAATTGGTCCGGTTCCCTAAAGAACTTTTCTTCTCCGACTTAAAACTTCACATCAGTCTTTTATCTCTCACCTGATGAATCAAAAGTAATGCTCAAGAAGTTCCTGTGCAAACTTTTTTAGTTTACGATATTCACAATATATACACATAAGATATTAACAATTGTTAATAACTTAAGATCTTATTAAATGAGCGATGATTTCTATTATTATTGCCTGTCCTAAAGCTGTTCATAATGAATATTATCTGTGCAAAAGAATTTGAATTGCAAAAAAATGAACTATTTATTCCAAATGAAAATCATAATTTGTATTAATTTTTAATATTATATTTGACAAAAATCAAGAACGGGTACAATGATAAAAAAAATACTGATTGCGAACCGCGGTGAGATTGCTGTACGTGTTATCAGATCATGCCGGGAAATGGGAATTACAACGGTTGCAGTTTACTCCGATTCTGACAGAACAGCCCTTCATGTTCGTTATGCAGATGAAGCCTATTACCTGGGTCCATCTCCTTCCAATGAGAGTTATCTTGTTATTGAAAAGGTTCTGGATGTTGCAAAAAGATCCGGGGCTGACGCAATTCATCCGGGTTATGGTTTTCTGTCGGAAAATGCTGAATTTGCTGAAAGAATTGTAAAAGCAGGTTTAATTTTTATAGGACCACCGGCCGATGCTATTCGTACCATGGGAGATAAAATTACTGCAAGAAAAACCATGATCAATGCCAAAGTACCAGTAGTTCCGGGTACAAAAGAAAAAATTATTGGCGATAGTAATATTAAAAAAGCAGGAAAAGAAATTGGGTTTCCTATTATGGTAAAAGCATCTGCAGGTGGTGGAGGGAAAGGAATGAGGCTTGTAAAAACTGCAGAAGAATTAATCCCGGCATTTAAAGCTGCTCAGTCGGAAGCAAAAGCATCTTTCGGAGATGATTCGGTATATATTGAAAGGTACATTGAATCTCCGCATCATATTGAATTTCAAATCCTGGCAGATAAGTTTGGAAATGCAATCCACCTTTGTGAACGAGAATGTTCTGTACAGAGAAGGCATCAAAAGGTTGTGGAAGAGACCCCTTCTCCCCTGATGACAGCAAAAATAAGAGAGGAAATGGGTAAATATGCTGTTGCTGCGGCTCAGGCTGTAAATTATGAAGGTGCAGGAACCATTGAATTCCTCATGGACGATAATCTGAATTATTATTTTCTGGAAATGAATACCAGGCTTCAGGTAGAACATCCCATTACAGAAATGGTTACCGGTATAGATCTGGTAAAAGAGCAAATTCTTATCGCCTCCGGGCAAAAACTTAACTATAAGCAGGAAGATATTAAACAAAACGGACATGCTATAGAGTGCCGTATTTATGCAGAAGACCCTGAAAATAATTTCATGCCCAGTCCCGGGCTTGTTCATAAAGTAACAGAACCACAGGGCGCTGGAGTTAGAAATGATGGATATGTATATACCGGTTTTGAGATTCCCCTGTTTTATGACCCGATGATATCTAAGCTGGTTACCTGGGGAAGAGACCGCCAGGAAGCTATTGACAGGATGAAAAGAGCTCTTGAAGAATATGTGATATTGGGAATTCGTACCTCTATACAATTTTTACACAGAATCATGAAAGCTCCGGATTTTGTAAAAGGAAAATACAATACACATTTTATAGCTGATAATGAAGATTTTCTTTTCAAGCCTTGTTTTGAGGGAAGAGAAAATAAAAGAATTTCTTCGAAAGAAAGAAGAGAGCTGGAAGATATTGTGATGGTTAGTGCACTGCTTGAGTATAATCATGAACGCAAACTGGTTAATGGGAAAACTGACCAAAATGGAACTCCTTCTTCCAGAAAAAGCTCATGGAAAGAATTTGGCAGGAAAAAAAGTGCTACTTCCCGACTTTAAACTTATTACGCCCTAATATTCTCACAATGGAAATTCATTTAAATGATAGAATTGCTAAAGTCAACATCCTTGACTTTGATGGTACTTACCTGAAGGCTGAAGTGGACGGGAAAATCTATGAACTTGACTATGCAAGGATTGGAGGTGGTACCTATTCTTTTATTTTTGAAGGTAAAGCATTTGAACTTGAAGTGTCAAAAACCAGTAAATCCAAAGTATTTGAGATACTCAATAGCTGCCATATCTTCAAAACCGAGATAGTAGATGCTGAAGCCAGGTATCAGAAAAACAGGTCCCAGTCAGATGCAGATTCTGATGAAACTACAATATCTTCTCCCATGCCTGGCAAAGTAGTTAAAATTCCGGTTAAGGCAGGGGATAAAGTTAAGGCAGGACAAATTCTTATCATTGTTTCCGCCATGAAAATGGAAAGCGAATATAAGACAAAAATAGACAGAATTGTCAAAGAGGTTCTTGTTTCTGAAGAGGATACAATTGACGGAGACCAGGTATTAATCGTTCTTGATTAGTTCTTTTTAAGTATCAGGAATACAATACTCATCAGCTATAAATAAACAAAAAAACCAAACCATTTATTATCAAAATATTATGTCAACTTTTGAACAAAAATTCAAAGATTTTGAACAGAAAAATAAAGATGCTGAAGCCGGAGGTGGTAAAGAACGAATCAAAAAACATCATGATGCTGGTAAGAAAACTGCCAGGGAGCGGATCAGTGTTTTATTAGATGAAGGAACATTTGTTGAGACAGACAAGTTTGTTCTGCACCAGAACCGTGATTTTGATATGGAAAAGAACAGGCCCATGGGTGATGGTATGGTAACAGGCTATGGTAAAATTGACGGTAGACTCGTTTATGTCTACGCCCAGGATTTCACAATTTTCGGAGGAAGCCTTTCCAGATCGAATGCAGATAAAATCATAAAAATACAGGATCTTGCAATGAAGGTAGGAGCTCCGATTATTGGGCTAAATGACTCTGGAGGTGCACGAATCCAGGAAGGAGTAAAAAGCTTGAGTGGCTATGCTGATATTTTTTATAGAAATGTAATGAGCTCAGGGGTTGTACCTCAGATTTCAGCTATACTGGGACCAAGTGCAGGTGGTGCAGTTTATTCCCCTGCCCTTACCGATTTTATCCTCATGGTAAAGGAATCAAGCTATATGTTTGTTACCGGTCCGGATGTAATTAAATCTGTCACTAATGAAGAAGTCACAAAAGAAGAACTGGGAGGGGCAAATACCCATAATTCAAAGAGCGGAGTGGCACATTTCATGGCGGATGATGACGACCAGGCTATGATGATGATCAGAGAGTTATTAAGCTTTCTTCCATCAAATAACATGGAAGACCCCCCGGTAGTT
Source organism: Bacteroidota bacterium (assembly GCA_030642585.1). GTDB lineage: Bacteria > Bacteroidota > Bacteroidia > Bacteroidales > VadinHA17 > JAYEGO01. The sequence continues at coordinate 3,825 of DAOWNN010000074.1, forward strand.
CCATGTACGGATGATCCGGAACGGGAAGATGAGAATTTACAGGAAATGGTTCCGGTTGATCCAAATAAGCCCTATGACATTAAAGAAATAATAAGCTCGGTTGCAGACAATAACTACTTTTTTGAAGTTATGCCACATTACGCTAAAAACATTGTTATTGGCTTTGTAAGAATGAACGGCAGATCTGTTGGGATTCTGGCAAACCAACCGGCACACCTGGCTGGGGTGTTAGATATCAATGCTTCCACAAAAGGTGCCAGATTTATACGTTTTTGTGATGCATTTAATATTCCTATTGTAACTTTTGAAGACGTACCAGGTTTTTTGCCTGGAACCGTGCAGGAATTTGGTGGTATAATTAAGCACGGAGCAAAACTCCTGTATGCCTATTCTGAAGCAACTGTTCCAAAAATTACACTGATTACCCGAAAAGCATATGGTGGTGCATACTGTGTTATGTCAAGTAAGCATATTGGAGCTGATGTAAACTTTGCCTACCCAACTGCAGAGATTGCTGTAATGGGTCCGGATGGTGCAGTAAATATTTTATTTAAGCACCAAATACAGTCAGATGAAGATAAGCAAAAGCATATAGAAGAATACAAGGCTAATTTTGCCAATCCTTACAGAGCAGCTTCCCTGGGTTATATTGACGAAATCATTCTTCCAAAGGATACCAGGAAAAAGCTTATCCAGGCTTTGGAAATGACCCAGAATAAAACACAGTCTAATCCTCCAAAAAAGCATGGGAATATTCCTTTATAAAGAAGGCTAAGGCTGAGGCTAAGGCTAAGGTATTTTGAAAAGGAATAGTGTAAAAGAACTCGTTTCGGGGAAAATGAAAAAAATTGTACTCATTATTCATACAATTATCCTGTTTTTATTAATGTCTATTTTTGGTTTTGGACAATCCGGGGATTCTACAATAATAAAAATGACAAAAACGAATGAAGACTGGAAAATGCAGCTCACGCCCCTTCAATATAATATATTAAGGGAAAGTGGTACAGAAAGACCATTTACCGGGAAGTATGAAAGCAACTTTGAACCAGGGAAATATCATTGTGCAGCCTGTGGAAATTTTTTATTCAAATCTGACAAAAAGTATCATTCAGGATGTGGATGGCCAAGTTTCAGTGATATTGAAGCCAAACAAAATATTGTTCTCCTTGAAGACAAGAGCATTGGAATGCTAAGAACTGAGGTGCGGTGTGCAAAATGTGATGGCCATCTTGGCCATCTATTCAAAGACGGGCCCCCTCCTACCGGTTTGCGCTACTGCATTAATTCGGCAGCTTTACAATTCATTTCTGATAAGGAAACAAAAAAGGAAGCTGAGAAATAATTAGCGCTTAGTTTCAATTAATAACTACTCCGTTGGCTATCTGTTCGCTTTGGTATCAATAAAACAAGCTTGATGAATAGTGAATCCCTACCTGGTCCAACATTCTAGCTTACTGCCCGAAAGGTCTTTGACTTTATCTTAATGATATCGTTCTCATAGCATACAATAGAGAATTGTTCATGCGAATCAGATATCGTTTTAGATTTGGCTTTTTTTGAAGTAACTTCTATGTTCTGAACCGGATAGGTGTTAAAAGTAGTCAGTTTACCATGTACCACTCTGGTCTGTGCAAGAACAGAAATTGATAAAAATAGTCCCGTCATTACTATAATCGCTTGTTTCATCTAAATATTTTTTGTTAAAACTCAAGATATAAGATTTAATATTCAAATATTTGCAGATTTCCGTCATTTGCTATTGCCACCAGAAAATGTTTTCCCATTATCTCAATTGGTTGTATCCTCCTTGCATCGCCATATATCCTAAGACCACTTTCAACTGGCATCAATGTATTAAATCCATTATTTGATCCCATTAAACACCATCCATAACTGGCATCGTAACGACCGATAGAAGGTCTCACGGAAAAATTGTTGCCAACAAGAACAAGGTCACTCTTCCCATCAAGGTCAAAATCATGAACAAAAATATCGCGAACCGGGGAAAACTGGGCTATTATGGGAAGCTCATCTGTTTCAAATGTTCCATCTCCATTATTCAGGAACAGACAGGTCTTAAAAAGCACTGCTTTTCTTATGACGGATTGGCCCAGTTTTTTCTTTCCAAAAATATCCTTCGCAGTCTCTCCTCCAAAATCAGAATAATTGGTATAGTTTATTTTAAATCCAGCCATCTGACTTGTCATCTCATCTAAAGAAGCTATAGGGTAACTTATCCCGTTATGGTAGGAACAGATCACCTGGTCAAGCGAACCATTATTATCAAAATCATTTATATACATTTCGACCGGCTCCTGCTTTGAAGCTTTTAGTAATGAATTAAGTCCTAAATTCCCGCCAATCAGATCCAAATCTCCATCCCGGTCAACATCAGCAACCTGTATGCAGTTCCACCATCCTGATGTTTCATCCAGGCCTGTTACATTGGTAACGTCAGTAAAATGCCCCTCATCATTCCTGAACACACATACTTTCATCCATTCACCTACCAGTACCAGATCCGGGTCACCATCACGGTCATAATCCATCCAGCATGCGTCAGTCACCATACCGGCATCTTTCAGCCCTTTCGTCAGATGGTCTGTTACATCCTTAAAAATGCCATTTCCATCGTTCTCAAGAAGATACTGATAGGGTGTCAATCCATAAGCACCCGGCAGAGATCTCGAACCCACAAACAGGTCCAAATCACCATCACCATCAAAGTCGGCTGGCCGTACACAGGATCCGTTAGATGCCATAAAGGGCAATGATCCTTTACTCGTATTAAATCCTCCTTTTCCATCGTTTATAAGCAGCCTGTCAGCCAGTAATGGATTCTTAATGGATACTTCATTACCTCCCCGTACTATATAGAGATCTGAATCACCGTCTCCATCAGCATCAAACAAGGCTGCATCTATATCTTCAGTGAAGCGGTCCTTTACAAAAACAGGCACATGCAATGGCTTGAAAGTTCCGTCATTTTGTTGTGTAAACAACATGGCTGCCTGCCATTTTGCCCCACCCACAAACAGATCTTCCAGTCTGTCACCATTTATATCACCAACAGCCAGAGCAGGTCCTTCCGCAGATAAATTATGAGGCATCAGGCGCTCGCGTTTTAGATCTACATAAGAATCTTCTTTATGCCTGTACTCAAGTCCCGGAATTAGAATCGAGGAAAATAGTTTCACGTTCTCATTTTCCTGCCTTTTTCCTGATACAGGCTTCCCTGACTTATTCATTTCTAATGTTATCACTTGATCGATAGATACATCATTGAATATTTGTTCCGACCTGTCCGGCCAACGCACAACGAGTGAATCAATTTCATTCATTGGTCCTAATCCAAAATGTAACACATCGGAAGTGGCGGACATAAATCCCCTTGTTGCAAATTGTTCAGCAACTATTTTTTGACCATCACAAAATAAAGTAACACGGGTTCCTACTGCCCGTGTATTCAAACCTTTTCCTTTTAATACAACAGATAAATAATGGTTATTCAACTGGGTTTCAGCATTATTCCTGTAGATAAATGCTGAAGCATTGATATTGTTAACAATAAGATCTAAATCGCCATCATTATCGAGATCAGCATAAGTGGAGCCATTGGAGTAAGACCGGATGTTAAAACCCCATGCTTCGGCCATATTTGAAAATGTGAGATCACCATTGTTTTTATAGATAAAATTAACATTTGGATACAGGGGCATCTTCTCGTACAACACCTTATTCGGAACACCACTATTATCCCGCGACGGAGAATATCTGTTCCCTCCTGTTAAAAAATTGATATAATCCAGATCATTGGCCCTGCGGTATATTCCATTTGTAATAAAAATATCTTTCCATCCGTCATTATCCACATCACAAAACAGAGGCGACCAACTCCAGTCAGTGGCGCAAATCCCGGCCAATCGCCCAATTTCACTAAATATTTCCCCACCCAGATTGAGTTGGAGAGTATTTCGCACAAACTGGTTATAATAACCGTATTTTAATTTAATTTCAAAGATTTCATAGTCGTCTTCCCCTCCCGATTGTTTCAAAATTTTTTCCTCATCCGGCAGCATATCCAAAACAATCACATCTAAAAGGCCATCGTTGTTAATATCTCCCACATCGTTACCCATCGAGGATCTGCTTGTATGCGCCAACATTTCTGTTAAACGTTCTGAAAAAGTGCCATTACCATTATTGATATATAAATAATCATTTTCATGAAAATCATTTGATATATAGATATCGGGAAAACCATCGTTGTTGATGTCACAGATATTTACTCCTAAACCATAACCAATCTGACTGCTATATATACCTGTCCGGCGGGTCATATCATGGAATATACGTCTTCCATCCACCTCATCGTTTCTGTACAACCTGTCGCCTGCACGTGCATCATAAGCAAAGCGCAAATCAGCACCACCATAACTACGGGAAGTATGTACCGAATGGTTCAACAAATACATATCAAGATCCCCATCCATATCGTAATCAAAAAAGGCTGCCTGGGTAGAAAAGCCCTGAAAATCAAGTCCGTACTTATGGGCCTCCTCTTTAAATGTCAGGTCACCCTGGTTAATGAATAGTTGGTTTCTCCCCTGAAGACTCTTATAATTTCCGACCTGACAAACATAAATATCCAAAAAACCATCCCCATTCACATCTGCCATCGTAACACCGGTCGTCCAATCACCTATTCCTGC
>DAOWNN010000041.1 GCA_030642585.1 Bacteroidota bacterium
ATGTGTTTCATGATGCAATCCATTCCACAATTTAAAACTAATTTTTTCTTTATTCCCACTATATAATTCCACTGAAGCTTCAGGGTCGGTTATTAAATCATCACTTCCATGCATCAATAATACGGGCAGATTTAGTTTCCCCGGATTTTCCAGAATATATTTTGCCGCATTTGTAAATTGGATAAATACCCGAAATGAAGTTTTGTCATGAATCAACGGGTCTGATTTATACTTTTCAACTACTAATTCATCACGTGAAACTTTCTTTGGGTCAAGTCCGGAACTAATTACAAATCCCGGAATTATCCAGTATAAAAATCTAATTAGTCCTACCACAAGTCCGGGCATTTCATCTACAAGCCGTAGCCAGGGAGAAGTGCAAATCAGTCCAAGAAGTTTGCTGTTCCTGTGCATATCATAATACAATACAAGGCTGCCCCCCAGGCTGTGGCCGTATAAGACTACCGGAAGATTTGGGAAAAGCCGGGCGGCTGTTTCTATCAAAAGATCTATGTCCGTGAGTAAGGCTTCATAAGAAGGGATATGACCACGTTTCCCTTGAGATTTTCCACAACCTCTTAAATCAGAAGTAAGCATTATATACTTATTGGCAACTAGTTTTTCTGCTACATGTTCATATCTTGAAGAGTGTTCACCAATGCCATGTACCAGACATATTACTCCTTTTGCCTTACCTTCCGGAGCCCAGTACTGCATATACAACTCCAATCTATCAAAACTTGTTTCAGTAAAACTCTTGTACTTCACAATCATAAATAATATACATAAAAGGCTTTATGGATTTCTTAAGAAGCCTTAACTTTGAATTAAGTTTTTAAATGTAAAAAAATGCAGGAAGTAATACAAATTAGTACAGCACATCAAAATGGACTTACTGACATTACACAGGAGGTTGAGCATATACTAGTTGAAAGTGAGATTGAGGAAGGATTGATAAATGTGTATGTAAGAGGGGCTACCGCTGCAATAATGATCCAGGAAAACTGGGATCAATCGGTTCAGAATGATGTAATCAAGCTTTTACGTAAGTTGATCCCCCATGGGGTATGGGAACATGATCATCAGGATGGAAACGGAGATGCTCATTTGAAAGCGGGCCTGGTGGGCCCTTCTGAAACCATTCCCATAATGAATGGGAAGATGGGTCTTTCGACCTGGCAAAATATTTTTTTATGTGAGTTTGACGGACCCCGAAGTAAAAGAGAAATTGTTGTTACAATTTATAATTCTGCAAAATAGATTCTGAATCAAGTTGCTAATGACATCTGACGAGACATTAAAAAAGAATCATATTAGATCCCGAAACCTACCTGGCTGATAAGCAGGATTACTCCCTGCGGTCGTGAGTAAGTTCAGAATGATGCAATAATATACTTTTTAGACGGCCTGGAGATGTAATCAATATTTAATACTCATCCCGGAGGCAATAGATTCCTGCTTTCGCAGGAATGATGAACTGAAGGATCTGTCATTCTTTCATCCCGGGGGCAGACCCTGGATCCATTTAAACAGAAATTACTAAGTTCATCCTCCCGGCTTTAGATTAGCTATGCTGAACTTATTTCTTTGGTCTTTTGTACCCGGTTGCGTGGGTTTGATGGATAGTTTGACTTTTGAGATAGCCTCAGAATCTTAACCCACAGCATAAGATGCCAGGCAGCTTTATACTACCAGGCGTCTATCTGACTAGGATTCAAGAAATTCCAGATTTCGCTTCAGTCTATCATAGCCTGTTCTTTTCAGTGCAGAATCTTTAAACATTTTTTGGAATTCTTCTCTGCTCAGATTGTTCCAGTCTTTACTTCCCATTTCCAGAAACCTGCTTTCCGGATAAAATTCCTCAGTTTTATGTGGTTGAACTTTACTGTTCCATGGACATATATCCTGGCAAATATCACAACCAAATACCCGGTTCATGAATTTACCTTTGAATTGATCGGGAATTCCCCCTTTCTTTTCAATGGTAAAATAAGATATACATTTACTCCCATCCACCACATAAGGTTGAATAATGGCTCCTGTAGGGCAGGCATCAATACAGATGGTGCAGTTGCCACAATAATCCTTAACGGGAAGATCTGCCTGAAGTTCCAGGTCAATGATCAGTTCCCCGATAAATACAAAAGATCCATAATCCTTTGAGATCAACATGCTATTCTTTCCAACCCATCCTAAACCTGCATTTCTTGCCCACGCCCGGTCCAGAATGGGAGCAGAATCTACAAAGGCTCGTCCTTTTACTTCATCAATTTCCTCCTGAATAAACTCAAGAAGCATTTTTAGTTTTCGTTTTACAACAAAATGATAATCTTCCCCATAGGCATATTTTGAAACTACCGGAGCATCTTTGTTTTTCTGTTCTTCCCCAGGAAAATAGTTTAGAAGAACAGATATTACAGATTTTGCTCCCGGAACCAGTTCCTCTGGATTTGTTCTTTTATCAAGGTAATTAGCCATGTAAGACATTTCTCCATTCATGTCTTTGCCCAGCCAATCCCGCAGCTTCTTTGAATCCTCCTCCAAAAAACGAACTTTTGAAATACCGCAGGCAGCAAATCCCAATTCCAGGGCAAAGGATTTAATTATTTCTGAGTGAGTTTTTTGGGTGGACATTTAACTTAATTATTATATAAACTCTACGACAAAATTAAAAACAATCAAATGAGTCAGTTACAGACAGATATTTTTTTATGTTGAGGCGTGTCTACCCTGCCAGGCACAAGGGGGATAGATATACTGTCCTAAAGCAAACCTAAAGCTAGTGCAGCTTCTTCAGAAAGCATGCTTTGATCCCAGGGAGGATCAAAAGTAAGTTTAAGGTCCAGGTCTTTAACTCCTTCTATTTCCTTAACTTTTTGGTTTACCTCCCCTAAAAGCTCATCTGCCATGGGACAGTTTGGAGCAGTCAGGGTCATGGAGATATGAACCGTACTATCTTCATCCACCACTATTTCATAGATCAGTCCTAATTCATAAATATTTACAGGTATCTCAGGATCATAAATGTTTTTTAAAACCTCAACAATCCGTGTCTCTATTTGTGCGTCATTATCTTTACCAGTCATTTTTAAACTAACTTTTTTGTTGTTTAGCAAAATAAGCCAGGGCATAAAGTTTCATTTGCTTCACCATAGAAAACAGGCCATTTGCCCTGGTAGGACTTAAATTATCCTTTAAGCCGATCCGGTCAATGAAAAACAAATTAGCATCTTTTATTTCCTCTGCGCTTCTGCCAGACATCACCCTTATGAGCAGTGCCACAATTCCTTTTGTAATAATTGCATCCGATTCTGCAGTATATCGAATAATATTTCCGTCCATTTTTGCATATAGCCAGACTTTCGACTGGCAGCCTTCTATCAGGTACTCGCTGGTCTTATATTTCGAATCCAGGACTGGAAGATCCTGACTCAGTTCAATCAGGTAATTATACTTATCCATCCAATCTTCATAGATCTCAAACTCATCGATAATCTGTTCCTGTACTTCTTTTAAAGTCATTATCTAAACATTTGTCTCAGCTTAATCAATCCTTCATACAATTTGTCAATTTCTTCTTTTGTATTATAAAACACCATGGATGCCCGTACAGTTCCACTAATACCAAACCGTGTCATTACAGGTTCTGCACAATGAGTTCCGGTTCTGAGTGCAAGTCCCATTTTATCCAGCACCATTCCGGTATCTTCCTGATGTATTCCCTCAAGCAGAAAAGATACTATACTTATCTTATTGGCTGCTGCACCAAATATTTTCAGGCCATCAATAGCAGAAAGCTTCAATGTAGCATAATCAAGTAATTCCTTTTCATATGCCGCAATCTGGTCTTTTCCAAGTGCATCAATATAATCAAGAGCTTTAGCCATTCCAATAGCAGCGGGGTAATTTGCAGTTCCTGCTTCAAATTTCAAAGGTAATTCTGCAAAGCTTGTTTTTTCAAAACTCACTTTTTCTACCATATCTCCCCCACCCTGCCAGGGAGGTAATTTTTCCAGCCATTCTTCTTTTCCATACAACACCCCTATCCCATTTGGCCCATATACCTTATGTCCTGAAAATGCATAAAAATCGCAATCCAGGTCCTGAACATCCACATCCCCATGAGGAATTGCCTGTGCCCCATCCAGCAGTACAGGAATATTTCTTTCATGGGCCTTTTGTATGATCTCTTTCACGGGATTGATGGTCCCCAATGCATTTGACACATGGTTTAAGGCCAGAATACGGATACCTTCATGCATCAATTCATCTAGTTTTTCCATAACAATTTCTCCCTGGTCATTCATGGGAATAACTTTCAAAATTGCTGCTTTACGTTGTGCAAGGATTTGCCATGGTACAATATTTGAATGATGTTCCATTGCAGAGATAAGAATTTCATCACCTTCTTTTACAAATTCCTCTCCAAATGTTGAAGAAATGGTATTTATGGATGCGGTTGTACCGTTTGTAAAAATAATCTCTTTCTCTGATCGGGCATTGATAAATTTCCGGACTCTTTTTCTAGCCTCTTCATATTCTTCAGTCATTCTGAGACTCAGGTAATGAATTCCTCTGTGTACATTGCTGTTTCGTTTTGAATAGATCTCTTGTAATGTATCAATTACCACTTTAGGCTTCAGTGTGGTTGCTCCATTATCAAAATATACCAGTGGCTTCCCATATACCTGTTGGTCAAGGGCAGGAAAATCACTTCTTATTTTTTGAACATCAAACATATTAAATAATAAAAATCATAGTCTCAATGAATTAGTGTCCAGCATGGAGCAATTATCACATTTGGCAAGTTCCCCTCTCAGCCTTCTTTGTACAAAGTCTTCTATTCTCTCTCTTAATGAATTGATCCGGATCTTACTTATCACTTCATGCGTGAATCCATACATCATCATCAATCTTGCTTCTTTCTCCGGTATTCCCCTTGACCTTAAGTAAAATATAGCTTCTTCATTAATTTGTCCTACCGTGGCCCCATGAGAACATTTTACATCATCTGCGTAAATTTCAAGCTGAGGTTTTGTATGCATCCTTGCATCTTCTGTTAGCAGTATACTATTGTTCTTTTGATAAGCCTGTGTTTTTTGAGCATCCTGCCGTACCAGAATTTTACCATTGAAAACTCCCCTGGCCCTGTCATCAAGAACACCCTTGAAAAACTGTTCACTATAACAATTCGGAACTGCATGATCAACAAATACATAATTATCAAGATATTGATCTTTATCTGTTAGGTAAAGGCCTCCCAGGTAATTCTGTGCACCAGTTCCATTCAATTTTACATAATGATTATTCCTGATCAATCCTCCATGAAGGGATATGGTATTGGTATCAACGCGGCTATCCTTTTCCTGGACAATAAAATGATAATTGATTTGTGAAGCGAAATTATGATCATTTTGTAATACTGTAAAATCGAGTTTTGCATTCTCTCCCACTATTGTTTCAGTTACAGAATTTGACAATGATCTTTTTCTCGAAAGCGCATGATCACAAACTACCAACTCTAAGCCTGCACCTTCTTCAAGAACTACCATATTCCTTGGTTGCAAGAACAGATCCTTTGCCGACAAAATTAAATTCACAACCTGAATTGGTTTTCCTGCAATTGTGTTTTTTGGCACGTAAATAAAGAAGCCATCTCTGGAAAGAGCAGTATTCATATCAACCAGTCCATCTGTTTTAATTGCTGTCGATTTTGAAAAATGTTTTTGAAAAACACCTGGCATCTCCACAGCCGCCTGTAACATACTTCCGTACTTCACGCCTCCGGGTAATTCAATCAATCGATCTTTTCCTCCATAATAAAACCCATTGAGTAAAATTATGAGATGAGTATTTAAATTAGGTATGTCACATCGAAACACATGATTGATATCAAAATGAACAATCTCCTGGAGGAACCTGTAACTATATTCCTGCGAAAATAAAGAATCCAGCTGTAAATATTTGTAACTCTCATCAGACTTTCCTGGCAAGCCCTTTTTCATAAAGGTTTTTGCGGCATTTTTTCTTACCGTTTTCAGGAAAGGTGCAACATGTCCATTGGTCTTTTCTGACTGATTGAACAGATTCTCAAAATCAAATTTATGATTCCTGTATGTTTCAACTTCATTCATGGATATTCAATCTCCTGGTAAATCACTTATCATTTTCCTTCTTTATCCAGTCATAGCCTTTTTCTTCAAGTTCAAGGGCAAGTTCTTTTCCACTGGACTTAACAATTTTCCCTTTGTACAAAACATGAACCCGGTCGGGAATTATATAATCCAGTAATCGCTGGTAATGAGTGATCACTATACATGCATTTTCAGGGGTTTTTAACTTGTTCACTCCATTGGCTACGGTTCTAAGGGCATCAATATCCAATCCAGAATCTGTTTCATCAAGAATTGCAAGAACAGGCTCCAGCATAGCCATTTGAAAAATTTCATTTCGCTTCTTCTCCCCCCCTGAAAACCCCTCATTTACAGACCTGCTTGTCAGAGAAGAATCCATATCTACAAGGGCTTTTTTATCTCTCATAAGCTTTAAAAAATCTGATGGTTTTATAGGCTCCAGACCTTTTGCTTTACGTTGTTCATTTATGGCAGTTTTCATAAAATTGATCATACTTACACCCGGTATCTCTATGGGATACTGAAACCCAAGAAAAATCCCTGCATGAGCTCTTTTTTCGGGACTCATTTCAAGTAAGTTATTACCTTTATATAGCACCGTACCTTTGGTTACACTAACCAGGTCTCTTCCTGATAGCACAGCGGCCAATGTTGATTTTCCTGAGCCATTGGGACCCATAATTGCATGAATTTCCCCAGCTTTTAATTCCAGGTTTATTCCTGATAATATTTCTTTGCCGTCAATTTCGGCATGTAAATCCTTTATGATAAGCATTTCTATATTCTAATTCTATTTTGTTTCACTATGTGCTGTGCTCAATTAATTGCAGTTCTATCTACTATTATAATTATGACAAGTCAAAGGTCAAAAGTCAAAAGTCGAAAGTAATATCATCCTTTACTTCCTTATCGCCTTACTTCTTTTTATACCACTCGACCTGTTTTTTTTCCAATATTCCAACTTTTATCTTTTTACTTTTATCTTTAATCTTTAGTTATTACCCTACACTACCTTCCAGACTGATCTGAAGCAATTTCTGAGCTTCCACAGCAAACTCCATTGGAAGTTTGTTCAATACTTCCCTGGTATATCCATTAACAATAAGTGCAATTGCATCTTCCGTTGAAATCCCTCTCTGGTTACAATAAAATATCTGATCCTCCCCTATTTTAGATGTAGTTGCTTCATGCTCTATAATTGCACCTGGATTATCTGCTTCTATCTGGGGAAAAGTATGTGCACCACAACGATCTCCCAGCAGCAATGAGTCACATTGAGAAAAATTCCTGGCATTTTCTGCATTTTTCAAGACTTTTACCAGGCCCCGGTAGCTATTGTTACTTTTGCCTGCTGATATTCCTTTTGAAACAATAATACTTTTGGTATTTTTCCCAACATGTATCATCTTAGTCCCTGTATCAGCCTGCTGATGATTGTTGGTGACAGCCACTGAAAAAAATTCTCCCACTGAATTATTACCTTTCAGAATACAACTTGGATACTTCCATGTAATGGCTGATCCTGTTTCTACCTGAGTCCATGAAATCTTAGAATTATCTCCCTTACAAATTCCTCGCTTGGTAACAAAATTATAGATTCCTCCGATACCATCTTTATTTCCCGGGTACCAATTTTGAACAGTAGAATATTTTACCTCAGCATTTTCCATGGCAACAATTTCAACAATTGCAGCATGAAGTTGGTTTTCATCTCTTTGCGGAGCTGTGCAACCTTCCAGGTAACTTACATAAGATCCTTCGTCAGCAACAATTAATGTCCTTTCAAATTGTCCGGTATTGGCTGCATTGATCCTGAAATAAGTTGAAAGCTCCATAGGACAACGAACCCCTTTGGGAATATAGCAAAAAGAACCATCACTGAATACCGCAGAATTTAAGGTGGCAAAAAAATTATCGGAATAGGGAACCACTGATCCCATATATTTCTTAATAAGGTCAGGGTGTTCCTGAACAGCCTCACTGAATGAACAAAAAATAATTCCCAATTCAGCAAGTGTTTCCTTAAAGGTAGTTTTAACTGAAACGCTATCTATTACCGCATCCACTGCAACCCCTGTAAGTCTTTTCTGCTCATCCAAAGAAATTCCCAGTTTATCAAAAGTTTCTTTCAATTCAGGATCTACATCATCCAGACTATCCAAAACAGGTTTTTTCTTCGGGGCAGCATAATAGATTATGTCCTGGTAATCAATTTCAGGAATTTTTAAATGGGCCCAACCAGGCATTTTCATAGATTGCCAGTGCCTGAAAGCTTTTAGGCGATACTCCAGCATGAAATCAGGTTCATTTTTCTTTTTCGAAATCCTGCGAACAGTTTCCTCATTTAATCCTTTTGGAATAGTTTCCATTTCAATATCAGAATGGAAACCATACTTATATTCTCCCTGAGTTATATCATTTAGTATTTTATCTTGCTCTTTTTCCATATTTTTGCACTCACGGGGTAATTGACTTTACCCAAACATCTCCTTATTGATATTTAATCTAAATAAGGACAAAGATAATATTTTTTTTATCACATAAAGATGATATTGGCTTATTCATAGAAAATTTATAAAACAAAAATGGAAGATAGAAACAAGTCCAAAACAGAGCTTTCTGAAATTGGAGAATTTGGATTAATTGACCGCTTAACCAAAGATTTAAAAAACAAAAATACAAGTACTGTATTTGGAGTTGGGGATGATGCTACATTGCTGAGGTACAGGGAAAAAGATATTCTTGTCAGCACAGATTTGTTGCTGGAAGGTGTCCATTTCAATCTTACGTATACACCTCTTAAACATCTTGGATATAAGGCTGCAGTTGTAAATTTTTCGGATATCTATGCAATGAATGGAAGGCCTCAACAAATTACTGTTTCGCTGGGCATTTCTTCGAAGCTTATGCTTGAAGATATTGAAAGCATTTATGAAGGGATCAAGCTGGCTTGTGAAGAATATGGTGTTGATATAGTTGGTGGAGACACTTCCACATCATTAACCGGATTGATTATAAGTATTACAGTTATTGGAGATCCCATTGGAGAAAATGTGGTCTTCAGAAATTCTGCAAAAGAGAATGACTTAATTTGTGTATCAGGCAACCTGGGAAGTGCTTACCTTGGATTACAGGTTTTGGAAAGAGAAAGAATACTATTTGAAGAAGGGAAAGGGGTTTCGCCCAATCTTGAAGGATACGAATATATTATTGGTCGCCAGTTAAAACCCGAAGCCAGGAAAGAGATTATCGAATCTTTATGGAAAAGCAAGATTTTTCCGACATCCATGATTGACATATCTGATGGGCTCACCTCAGAACTTTTACATATTAGTAAATCATCCAATTGTGGGTGTCATATTTACTCAGAGAAAATTCCAATCTCTGAAGAATCTGTACGTACAGCTGAAGAATTAAATATGGATCCTATAACTGCAGCATTAAATGGAGGAGAGGATTATGAATTGTTATTTACTGTGAATATTCATGACCATGAAAAAATCAAACAGATGAAAGATGTAAGTATTATTGGTCATATTGTGAACCAGGAAAAAGGGAATAAATTAATTACTCCTGATGGACTGGCTATGGAATTGCAGGCACAGGGATGGAAACATATGAAAGAAGGCTAAGGCTAAGGCTAAGGTACGTGAATAGTGTTTTAAAAGAAGCATAATCACTGATTGTGATTTTTTCATGACTGCCTACTTCTTACTACTCCCGGTTAAATCATTAATAATACCTTTTGCAGCACGGTCTGATGCTCCTGCTCCTCCAAGTTCTTTTACAAGATCATCATATTTTTGTATCATATTGCCGCGGTAAGAACGATCATTTAGTAAGAGGGATAATTCATTTTCTATGTTTTCCGGGTTCATTTCATTCTGGATTAATTCTTTGATGACAGAATCATCCATGATCAAATTTACTATAGAAATATAGCGTACATTAACCAGATTTTTAACAATAAAATAAGATATAGCCCCGGCTTTATAACAAACCACCTGAGGAACCTTAAATAAAGCCGCTTCAAGGGTTGCAGTTCCACTTGTCACCAATGCAGCTTCTGAAAATTTCAACAATTCATAAGTTTGGTTTCTAACAAGCTTTAGTTTATATTTTCGCAAATATGGTTCATACATTTCCTCTTTTATGGAAGGTGCTGCAGCAATTACAAATTCATGCTTCCTGAATTTCTCACTCATCATGGCCATAATTGGAAGCTGTACCCGTATTTCCTGGTTCCTGCTTCCCGGGAGAAGAGCTATTATGGGTTTTCCTGACAGTTTGTGCAAATTGTAAAACTCTTCTTTTGGCAGATGATTACCGGAATTAAATTTCCGGATTTCATCCAGAAGTGGATGCCCAACATACTCAACATCAAAATTAAACTGCTTATAAAATTCCTTTTCAAAAGGGAGAATGGAGAATAGCTTATCCACTACACTTTTTATAATATTCACCCTCGATTTTCTCCATGCCCATACCTGCGGAGAAATATAATAGTAAATTTTCAAGTCCGGATTTCTTACCATTTTTGCCACTCTTAGATTAAACCCTGAATAATCAATCAGAATGAGGGCATCAGGCTTGTAACTACGAAGATCCTTTTCCGCCAGAACAAAGTTTTTCCGAATGGTTCTTAAATTCCATAGTACCGGAAACAGGCCCATAAATGCATGCTTCCGGTAATGCATTATCAGGTTTCCGGTTGCAGCCTCCATTTTATCACCGCCCCAAACCCTGAACTCCGCTTTGGTATCCACTTCTTTTATGGCATGAATCAAATTCGAACCATGCAAATCTCCGGAAGCCTCCCCTGCGATTATATAATATTTCACGATATTTTTTCGATATTTACAAATGTAAATCAATTATTCATAGTTTTCTTTAAAACCGCCCTTTTTGATAAGCATTAAAAGTAAATGAGAATCCGAATTATTATATTATTCATTTTCATACTTCCTTTGCCTGTTTCAGG
>DAOWNN010000161.1 GCA_030642585.1 Bacteroidota bacterium
AATCACCTTTTGAAAAAAGCTGTCGATTGTCTGTACTGAAAAAAATGAATACTGGTGAAGTATGTTCTTTAAGATCCTTCCCGATCTTTCTCTTATCTCCTTTCGGGTAAGGCCTGTTTCATTAACAAAATAATCGGTATAATCTGTTTCGTTATCTGAGGTACTTATCTCGAAAAGCTTCTTTATGATCCTGCCCTTCATTTCGTCAGCAGCTTTATTTGTAAAAGTTACCGCAAGAATATTCCGGAACAAATCAGGATTTTTTAGCAACAAGAGCACATAGTCGCGTGCCAGTCGGAAAGTTTTACCCGAACCTGCAGAAGCCCTGTATAGTTTTAATGTACCCATAATATTTGGCATTAATCCCCATAGGTAGAACCCTGGACCCAAAATTCCGATGCAGAACATTGGAGAATTGAGTTTCACGAATAAAATTAAACAAAATATTGGCCTTATATCCATTGAAAAAATTATTTTTGTTTAACACCTTTTCTTTATAATTTTTCTGTACAAATCAATATTTAGAGAAAATGACATATACTGCCGATAACTCAAGGTACCAATCAATCCCCTATCAAAGGTCTGGAAAAAGTGGCCTTTTGCTGCCAAAGATCTCATTGGGACTATGGCATAATTTTGGATCTGTAGATGATTCCTCAAATTCCAGGCGGGTTCTGCTTTATGCTTTTGATAAAGGGATTACACATTTCGATCTGGCTAATAACTACGGACCAATATTTGGTTCAGCAGAGAAAACCCTTGGGAAGGTTTTAAAACAGGACCTACATCCATACCGGGATGAATTGCTTATTTCAACCAAGGCTGGCTATAATATGTGGGATGGACCATACGGAGAATGGGGCTCAAGAAAACACCTGGTTTCAAGTCTTGATCAAAGCCTGAAAAGAATGGGACTGGAATATGTTGATATATTCTATTCTCACAGACCGGATCCTGAAACTCCTTTAGAAGAAACCATGGCTGCCTTAAGCCATATTGTTAAACAAGGAAAAGCCCTTTATGTTGGAATTTCTAATTATAGTGTGGAACAAACAAAAAAGGCAGGTGAATTATTACGGAATTCAGGTACCCCTTGTCTTATCCATCAGCCCAGGTACTCAATGCTGGATCGTTGGATTGAAGATGGACTTCTGGATTTTCTTGAGAAGGAAGGAATTGGTTGCATTGCCTTTTCTCCACTTGCCCAGGGATTGTTAAGTAATAAGTACTTAAATGGTATTCCGAAAAGTTCCAGAGCCGCAAATCCACATGGTTTTCTTCAAAGCTCCAGGATCACTACTGAATTAGTTGAAAAGCTAAAGCAATTGAATGATATTGCAAGTAAACGCAAACAATCTCTGGCACAAATGGCACTTGCATGGGTTTTGAAAAAACCGGGAATTACCTCTGTATTGGTTGGGGCAAAAAACATTGAACAGCTTGAAGATTCTTTGGGATGCCTGAAAAATCTGGAATTCACTGCAGATGAATTGACAAAAATCGATGGCTTGCTCAAAGGAATTAAGTTTTAAGTGTATATGAAAATTCAGGGATTACCTCAAAAGCTAATCTTCTAAATGTCGTCATCCTGAACTCTGGCAAAAAGGCATTTAAGTGTCTGCACTAAAGTTAGTTACTCAAGCTCTCAAGTTTACCCGGGAGCTTATTTGGCTCAACTTCTATGTTTGTGCAATAATATGATAAACCATTCAAAAACCCTGAAAGGGTTTAAAGATAATAGCCCCGGGCATCGCCCGGGGTTGATAATTTGCATTGGTACCGGTCCGGTAGAGAAGGTTTAATAGAATTATAAATGCTATTCCGGACCGAATAAAATAAAGATTAATAATTATCTTCCTTAATTTCAAAATAAGCTTTCGGATGCAGGCAGGCGGGGCACAAGTCAGGAGCTTTTTCCCCCTCATGCAGGTAACCACAATTCCGACATTTCCATACAATCTTTCCATCCTTCTCAAACACCTTTCCCTCATCCAAATTCTTATAAAGTTTCAAATACCTTTCCTCGTGAGCCTTTTCCACCTCGGCAATTTTCCTATAAGCTGTTGCTATTTCCTTAAACCCCTCTTCCTCCGCAATTCTGGCAAATTCAGGATAAAGCTCAGTCCATTCCTCATTTTCACCTTCAGCTGAGGCCTTAAGATTTTCCATAGTGGTCCCGATTTTACCGGCAGGATAACTTGCTGTTATCTCTACCATGCCACCCTCTAAAAATTTGAAGAACCTCTTGGCATGCTCTTTTTCATTTAATGCTGTTTCTGCAAAGATGGCTGAGATCTGTTCCAGTCCCTCTTTTTTTGCCTGCTTTGAAAAATAATCATACCTCATACGTGCCTGCGACTCCCCGGCAAATGATTTAAGTAAGCTCTGTTCTGTTTTTGTTCCTTTTAAACTTTTCATTTTAGATTTAAAATTATGTTACAAATTAAATTTATGAATCTGGTTTCAAACCTGACATACTAGTAATTAAGATTTATCCTTAGCAATATATGTAGGTGCATTTGGAGGAGCCATTCCCCTTTTCACTTCTCTGTAATAAGAATATGTTAAAGCTTCTTTTTCAGCATTAAGCAATTCGCTGTTAATTACCTCACCAATAAATAATATGTGTGTATCAACATCCATACTCTGAATAAGCTTACACTCGAACCAGGCAATTGTATTATCGGTAACAACAGGAACTCCGGTTTCTCCTGTTAAATAATTAACAGCACTAAACTTATCCGTATTATGCCCACTTTTAAAGCCAAAAAGGCCAATCAATCCGGGCTTTGTATCTTTTTCAGGTACAGAAATTGAAAAGGCTTTGCTATCTGATATCAATTCTGCTGTCATGTTGTTTTTACTGCAGCTAACCGCAAATTGTGGAGGTTTCGAACTTACCTGGAATACAGTGTTGGATACATATCCGCTGGACTTTTCATTAGTTCCGGAGCAGACCAAATAGAGCCCGTAGGAGATCTTATGAAACGATTCTATATTCATAGTTTATCTCAATATTAATAAGCTAATTTTCTCACAACAATATACTAAAACTTTCTAAACCTTCGAATAAATTTGAATCTGCCTGTTGAGGCTCAAAGCTTTTTTGTATTTTGTAAGAAGTATCAGATAATGAAAATATGAAAAGAAAATTATTGATAGTAATAGTGGTTCTGGCATCATTCTACGGATGCAACAACACCGATAATGATAATTACCTTTTAATCAAAGGTGCCAGTCTTATTAACCCCGGACAGAGTAATGAGCTATCATTAGTAACTGAAAACTCTTATATTTTAATCAAAAATGGAATAATTGAACAGTATGGGGCATTAACGGAAAATGTGGATTTTCCTCGAAAAACTTCTGTTATAGAGGCTTCAGGGAAATATGTTATGCCTGGACTTATAGATGGTTTCGCGGTGCAAAACAACCAGGATTATGCAAATGCTTATTTGTATATGGGGGTGACCTCCATTATTGGTGTTGGCGGAGGCAGGCGTGGCGATTTTTTTCGGGAGGCCCATCCCCAGCCTGATATCTATATGCTGGAATCGGTTGGAGATGATATGAAATCAACAGAAGAGCATTTAAGTGATCTTCAAAAGCTATACGAGCAGGAATTTAAAGTTGCACTGCTGAAGTATGCCCTCAAACCTGACCAGGTGAAGGCTGTAAAAGCCAGGGCCAAAGATCTTGGAATGGCTTGTATTGGAGAATTGGGTCATACTACTTACAAGGAAGGTATTGATATTGGTGTGGAAGCTTTTGTTCACACTACAAGGTATTCTTTGGATGTGGCACCCGAGGATATGGCGATGGCTGTGGCCAGGGAACCATTCAGTGATGATATGGACAGTCCCAAATGGAAGTACTATCAGCACTTATTTTCTCTGGAAGAAGGAGATGAAGCCCTGGTGAAACATGCCCGTATCCTGGGAACATCTGATTCCTACCTGATGCCAACTCTTAGCCTTCTGTTCCTCGACCTTCCGGAACATCAGAATCCCTGGAATTTTCCAATTGCCAGCATTTTAGATGAAACCGATATCAATAATCCCGCGGATAAACAGTCAGGTAATCATGTCTATGATTCTTTGACCCAGGCAAATTACACTGCAATGGCAATCAAGGAGTATATGATTGAAAAAACCTATTACAGCAATGGTGCAAAATATCTTGCCGGAAGTGCCACTGATGTTTGGGGAACCATGCCCGGAATATCACTTCACACTGAACTGCAGTCTTTGCAAAAAATTGGACTTTCAAATAGCGAAGCCCTTGCTACAGCAACATCAAATTTCAACAAGGCTTTTGGCTGGAAAATCGGAAAAATAGAAAAGGATTTTGTTGGAAATATTTTAATTCTTAATGAAAATCCATTGGACGACCTTGACAATTTGCTGGATATATATCGGCTTGTATTAAAAGGAGAAGTAGTGGATAGGGACAGCTTGTTAAAAAGTAAGGATTAAGGATACAGATCGACTCTGTTAAGAATTATTCTGCAAAAAAATAATATGAATATATATGTCGTCCCTACGGGACTCAACATATAGTGTAAAGGTTTTTTCTAAAAATATATCATCCCTACGGGATTAACAATTAGTAGATAAAGTAATACTAAATAAGTAATTGTTCATAGCTTTAAATATTAGTAATTTCTAACAAATCTCCATGTATAAAGATTTTAATGCTCCATCAGGAGCTATCCTGGTAGGATCCATGAAGTTTACAAAAGATCTTTACCATACACGAAGAATGTTTGGAGGAGGTATGCCCCAGGTATGGCCATTTGCAGTTATTGCTTTGAAGTATGCAGACGCATTCCTTGAAAACTACAAACTGGCAATTCAAAAATCAAATCAATTATTTAGCTTACTGAATAAGAATTCAAAATTACAATTTGAGCACATCCTAAACGGCACCAATGTATTCAATCTCTACTTAAAGGGAGCTGATCCCGAAAAGTTCAGATCAGCTCTTCTAAAAGAACAAATAGTTTTACCGGCTCCCACAGGAAACAAATTCAGCATGAAAATAAATGTGACAATCAACCGCAAAACTCCTGAATGGATAGCTCAAAAATTTGTAGAAGCCATTGGAACTTAAATACCCTTTGCTCTTTAATTATATGGCTTCTGTTTTTACAAGTCCGTATTGTAGAACGAACGTCCCCGTTTGTTAATCTTTGGTAATATTCATCAAGTTTTCATTTGCGAACCTTGTGATTCGTAATCGATCCGGATGGTGGTCGTAAATTATACCACCCCGACTCCTGACCTCCCGGTCAGTAGCCACCCCTCCTTGAAAAAAGGAGGGGAATTTTACGTCATATTTTAAGCTTTAATAAATCTTAAATTCTCCTCCTTGATATTTAAAGGAGGAGTACGCTGGCGAATGAATT
Organism: Bacteroidota bacterium; assembly: GCA_030642585.1. GTDB lineage: Bacteria > Bacteroidota > Bacteroidia > Bacteroidales > VadinHA17 > JAYEGO01. Next base: position 5,408 of record DAOWNN010000161.1, read on the forward strand.
AGTCAATTAAATATAGTTAATCTCCTGTTTTCACTTAATACCACTGCCAAAAGTGAAAAGTATAAATTCGCCAGGGGGAGGTGGTTCTTCATAATTTGATGTGTATGCCTTTTAGGGCCAGGATAGTACTTTATCATGAGCTTATCTCATTAACTAACAATATATTTGACCTGTAGGGATGCCGTCTAATCAACGATAAATGGGGCTGGTGCTAATTACACCGCTCCATAAAAT
>DAOWNN010000294.1 GCA_030642585.1 Bacteroidota bacterium
AGGCCCAGTGAAATAAAGACTTCGTCTTTGCTACGAAGTAGCATTTCACAGGGCAGGCCAAGGCTCCAAGGCACTAAGATTCACCAAGTATTAAATTTGGTTCAGTTAATGAAACACAAATTGAAACAGAATTTAGTTATAGTGTGATTTTTAAGCATATTGGAATGATCCCAAGATGAGTTTCAGTTGAACCAGAATCAGGAATTTTTATCAAAATATTTTGCGTATAATAAAACTTTAGATTAAACTCGTAGTCCATAATAGGAACCTAAATATAACTTACACTCATCATTTTCCTCGAATTAGTAACAAATGAAAAAGTATTACATAGCAATTAATCCGTTTGGAGGCTCAAAAGATGGTATGGACATACTCGATAGAGTTCTTCCAATCTTTACAGAAGCCGGAGCTGAAGTTGAGATTAAGGAAACAAGGTATGCCGGTCATGCCCGAAATATGGCCAATACATTAGATTTCAAAGGCTATGAGGGATTTTGTGTTGTTGGCGGCGACGGAACAATGCATGAGGTAATCAATGGCATGCTTTCCAGAAAAGACGGCAAGAAAATACCCATTGGATTAATTACCGCAGGGACGGGAAATTCTTTCATGCGTGACATGGATTGTTTAGATCCTATGGAAGCTGCAAGAAGGATTGTTTCAGGAAAGAAAAGAAAACTTGATGTGGCAAAGGTTGATGCAGCGGGAGAAATTATCTACGGGTTTAATATAGTTGGTTGGGGTCTTCCAACCGAGATAAATATCACTGCTGAAAGATTAAGGTGGATGGGAGGGCAAAGATACAATATGGCATCCATTATTGAAGTTCTCCGAAATACCAGGAGGCTCGCAAAAATAAAAATTGATGGACAAACCATAGCCGGGGATTTCGGATTTATCCTGGGATGCAATACTATTCATACAGGGAATGCTATGAAAATGGCACCCCTGGCCCAAATTGATGATGGTCTGATTGATTTACTTATTGTAAGAAAGGCTGGCAGGTTGAAACTTATGAGCCTGTTTACAAAGATTTTTAAGGGAGGTCATGTTGGTGACCCGATTGTGCTATACCACCAGGCAAAGGAATTCTCTGTTATTCCACTTGAAAATCATATTTTAAACATCGATGGGGAAATGGTTGGGAATACCCCCATTCATGTAAAAATGTTACCACAGGTGCTGGAGGTGCTGGTTTAAGAATGCAAAATGAAGAATGCAAAATGCAAATTGGAAATTGCAAAATGAAGATTGCAAAATGTAAAAAAGAAAGAGAATGCAAAACAGTACTGATTTATCGGAACGGTTTTTAGATTTCGCGGTTGATATTATCAAAACTACTGCAAAACTAAAAAGTACTGATGTCGGACGGCATATAGGGAATCAATTAATGCGATCAACTACTTCTTCCGGAGCTAACTATGAGGAAGCTTGTGGAGCAGAAAGTAAGGCAGATTTCATTCATAAGATGCAAATCGTTCTAAAGGAACTCCGGGAGTCATTATTCTGGCTGAAACTTTTGAAAAGGGTAAATTTAATTGATGACAAGGAGTTACAAACTCAATTGGTTGAAACTGACGAATTAACCAGAATTGTTGCAAAATCAGTAATTACTGCTAAAAGTAGAAGATAATAATTTTGCAATCTGCAATTTGCATTCTGCATTAATACGTTCATATCAGCGCATTCTCTGACCCGGAGTCTTTCACAAACAAACAGGAAGAATTTATTTCTTCAGGTGCATGCCTCATAAACCTGAAATCAGGATCTTCCGGTATTCCAAAGATATTTAAATCAGCTGGGGGGGCATTCAACATGCTTTCCTTGAAATCACCTATAAGTACATGAAATTCAGTTGTTGAAGGGAGTCTTGCCTGATCGCTTAAATGTTGTAAAAACTTATGAAGGCGTCCTTTTTCTGATTTGTCAGGAGTGGAAGTTATCAGATGCAAGGTTCCATCCCAGTTCCTGATCAATTGAAATGCAATAAGCATAGACATGTGCCAGTTCGGACTTTTATCCCGCAACCATAGGTTAACAGTCTTTTGCATACCAAAAGACAATCTGGGATGTATCCTTAAAATTAGTGTTCCCATGCCATTTTTTGTAGAATAGCTTAAAAGGGTTTTAATTGTAGAATTTTTTCGTCGCTCCCTGCTCATGGTAAGGAAAAGCGTATTAGGACGAAGAGCACCGGAATGTAAGGTTTGTATTACCAACCTGGCAACATTTAGAAAAGATTTATCTTCCAGAACAGTTGTGTTTACCATGGTACTTTCATTTCTTATTGGTTCAAACAACTCATTCAGATAGTGTTCAGTTTCTTCCGTAATTTCCTTTCGCACAGTAAAAGCAAAAATACTACCTGAAGGATGAGTAATGTTACGGATAAATAAAAGGGAGCCTGACCAGGATTTGGGATCCTCAACAGGCAATAATAAGTCGGGCTTCCAGGAGACCTGGCTTCTTGGAAACCTGGATGCAATCAGGGATGCTCTTTCAGCAAGGGCCAGGAACATCCCACCCCGGATATCTCCTAAATCAGACTTCAGTCCACGACGCCCCAGCCAGATATACAAAGATATAATAGTAGCAATTGCAACCAGGCTAAAAATTGGATTGATCAGGAACATGATAGCAACCGATCCTGCTGCCCCGAAAAAAGAGACAAACTTTGGAATTTTAAGGGTAGGCCGGAAACTGATCATATTCATGCTTTGAGGAATGAATACCACAATGTTGATCATTCCATAGGTAATAAGAAAAAACATGGTAATGAGGGTCGCCAGTGCATCCAGATTGCCAACTAAAAGAGCAAGCGCTATACTTGCACCAGTGAAAATAATAGCATTCCTGGGTTCTGCCTTTTTGGTTTTTTTTACAAATATCTTATTTAATGGAACCGTTTTCTGTTTTGCCAATGCCTGAAGAACCCTGGGAGCACCCACCATAGTACCCAGGGCTGAAGAAAAGGTGGCAGCAAGAATTCCGGCAATAACCAGGGAGCCCCATCTGGAATTATCTACAATAGCCATTTGATTTCCTCGCAATTCCTCTGGCGAAATATAGCGATATGCAACAAAAGCAATCCCAATATAAATCAGCAATGTAACTCCTATGGCACTTAAAGTACCAAGAGGAATTGCTTTACGTGGATCTTTCAAATCACCCGACATATTTGCCCCCGCCATAATCCCGGTAACCGC
>DAOWNN010000168.1 GCA_030642585.1 Bacteroidota bacterium
AGGGAAAAACCAGTTCTCAATCTAAGTGAAAATCATTGATCTTTAATTCCCTGGCAATATCAACAAAGCGATCGGGGTTGATTTGCCCGGTCAGACTAATTCCCAGAAACTCACCCTCCCCTGATACAAGAACCATCAATTCATGGATCTGCTCTTCCTCATCCAGAGTAAGAATATGTACTTTACTTCCTTCTTCGTTAAAAATAAAAAAACTCTCAAAGCCGTTTAGGTATAGTTTTCCTTCAAAATCTGATGTGAAATCAGATATATTTTCAGACTCAGCTTTTGACATATCCACAAGAATCAACTTAATTGATTCCATTTCGCTAAATGCATCCTTCGTAATCTGGGTTTTATCGCCATTTATGAACAATCCGATCAAGCCTGGAGGAATCTTAAAAGTAATCACACCCGGTTGGCTTTCATAGCCTTTGATCACTTCTTCGCCGTAATGTTCACGCCTTGCACAGGCATTTAATAAAACCAGCAATACAAGCATAAAGACTGGTAAACTGTATAATCGATTAAAAACAAATCTTCTTTTCATCCTAAAAGCATTTATTTTTCATCAATTTTTTCAATATTTTCAAGTCCCTCCACATCCAGGGCTTTTCCAATCTTTCCAATATTTTTCATATCAATGATCCCACGAATGCTGATCAGTACATTATCTCCATCACCGCCACCCACAAGAAGCAATTCAACAATTTTCCCATTTTCCTCACGGATAAGAAATTTTAAATCCTGGTTGCCATCCTTAACTACCATTAGCTCTTCATACTTCTCAACAGCCAGATCCTTCATTACCTCTTTATAGAAGTTTATCCCATCCCCTCCCGATTCATCACTATCATCGGATGCCAGTATCCTGATGCTTTTCAGACCATTCATCATGTCCTGTAATTCCTGGTCATCCGGGTCAATTTCTGCAAACAAACTGAACATCTTGCTGGAGATATAAACAGTAGTATAACCTTCCTGTCCTGAATACTTATCAAATATCCTGTCTACCGGATCTTTTTGAGACATTGCACTCACAGAAATTAAAAATGTGAGCAGCATTACAATAAAAGCTTTTGTTTTCATCTTGATTTTATATTATTGGTTAAAATTTATTTTTTTGTATAGTTTGAGATTATTGTACCCGGATTTTGCAGCATATCAAAATATCCAAGGGCATTCATCCCACTCGGAAAGGTACTTGCCCTGCTCACCTCGTTAAGCCCTCTGTTAATTTCAGATATTTTATTCAGGTGCTCCATACTGCGATCTAACTGTATAATTCCTTCCTTAACAGGCTCTGTTCCTTCATTAAGTTTTACAGAAACATATTCCAGAACTCTTTTGGCTTCGAGGTATGCCAGTTGAGGATCCTCAAAAGTATCTTTAGGCCCATGGCTGACTAAAAGAAAGTAAGATGCAAAAATCAGGATCAGGCTGGCAGCAATTCCTGATATCCAATATAACTGTCCTTTATATGTGGCAGGTGATGATTTTTTTTCAGTGGGTGAGCTAATAGCATTGAGTATATTCTCCCGGAGTTTTGCGTCATGAATGGTGCTAGCATTCTCGGCAGATTTTTCGGCAGAATAATACAAGAATAAATCCTGGTCAGGCTTTAGTTCTAAAGGAACATCATCCTGAGAAAAAAATGTACTCAGGCTTTCCTCTTCTGAAAGAGAGCTACTCCCATCATAGTACTTTTCTAATAGAATCTTTATGTCCTGAATTTTCATTGGAATAATATTTTTTCAATAATTCATTTCTCACTTTTTTCCTTGTACGTGAAAGAATTACACGAATGTTGTTTACATCCATGTCCATAATTTTAGCAATTTCCTCGTTTTCATATCCTTCTACATCCCGAAGATGTATTACAGATCTTTGATTTTCCGGTAAACTCTGAATAATTTCTTTAACATAGCTGGCAGCATCTTTTCTTTCCAGTATTTCCCCCGGAGATGGATCTGAATAAAAATCATTGTTGTAATAATGTTTTTCTTCCAGGCTAACAGTTCTTCTGGCTTTGATTTTATCAAGACAATGATTCCTTGTCACGGTCATTGCAAAGGCCTCCAGGTTTCTATACTGATCCAGCTTATCCCTCAGGTTCCAAAGCTTTATAAATACTTCCTGTACAGTATCCCTGGCTTCTTCAGTCTCACCCAGGAGCCTTCTGGAAAACCCCAGAAGCTTGTCCTGCATAGGAAGAACTTTTATTTTATACTCATTTAAATCCATCTGTAACCGGAAGTATACATCTCTAAACTCTATCGATAAAGCTATATAAATCCGGAGTAAAATCAAATACTTCCAATATATGCTCCGGATTTACCTGGGAAAGAGAAATTGCAGGACTGCCATAAACAGTCCTGTCATTCATTAATGCATTTCTTATTCTATCCCTTCCAGTAGCTCGAGTGCTTCCAGTCCATTCATTGAAAAGCTATCCGACAAGTCTGACAGATCCTTAAGCTGTATATTTCCTTTAATACAAACCAGGGCATTGTCATCTCCTCCCACAACAATTAATAATTCCTTTATTATGCTACCAGTTTGCTTCACCAGGATCTTCACATCCTGGTCACTTTGCTTTACAGTCAACAGTTCTTCATATTCCTTAACATTCAGAGACTTCATTATCTCATTATAGAAGTTCACACCCTTAATTTTCTCTTCATCTTCAACTGCAAGAACCCTCACATATTCAATTTGAGCAAGCACTTTCAGATCCTCATCTTCCGGGTCCATGTCATTTAACATTTCAAACATTCCCCTGTTAATACTTACCGTGGTATATCCATCTTGTCCTCCATATTTCTCAAAGAGCTTATCCACTGCACTTTGCTGTGCAAATATAAAAAGGGGCATAATCAGGGCTATGGTAATAAGGCTAATTTTTTTCATTTCTTTAATTTTTAATTTGTTTTTAGTAAAAAATAATTGAGAGATCTCAATAGGAAGACGAACGGTACCGGAATTCATTACATTAAAAGATAGTTGATGAGTCCCGAAATGGTCCAAATTTTCAATTTGGTGTCCATTTCGAGGATGCTCGAAAAACATAGGCAATCAAAAATTGCTTGTTTTTCGGCATTGAATAGTTGTCCTGGGAGTAGGAAGAATAAAATGTTGGAATTAATTAAAGCCACTAATGCACGAATGTAAGACGAATACACGGATAGAAAAGTCGTTCACCTTCGCTATAGCTATGGTGGATAAAAAATGATGGAATGATGTTGGAATAATGTCCTGGCCTATTCTTTCATGCGAAAAACTGGTCATCGCGAGTGAAACGAAGCGATCTCACTGATTTCCCGCATGATTTGCGAGTTTTACACCTAATTCTTTTAAAGTAAAGCTTGTTTTGCTATTTCAACTTTTCGACCCCTGGACTATTATACTTTTATCTTTTATCTTCTATCTTCTAGTAACTCCAAAAACCACACCGGCGGCCTGCATGGTTTGAATGAATCAGGCTCAGTAAAAATCAATGTAACCTCTCCGGTAGCTAAAAGGTCAGTCTGCTCATTATAGATGCTATACTCAAAGCTTATTCTTACCCCCTTTATTTCAGCCAGTACAGTTTTTAAAGTCAATAGATCATCATAATATGCGGGTTTCAGGTATTTAACCTGCACTGAATAAACCGGTAAGATCACCCCTTTCTTCTCCATGTCATCATAACTCATTCCCAGCGCCCGCATTAGCTCGGTTCTGCCCTCTTCAAAATAAACCGGGTATACCGCATGATGCAGGATGCCCATGGTATCAGTCTCGGCAAAGCGTACACGAATTTGTGTACTATTTTCTGTTTGTTTGTTTTTAGAATCCAATCTTGAGTACTTTAATTTTATTTAAAAGGCGAACCTGGTTCTTTCGACAACTGTTTGTAATATACCCTGTCAACTATCCAGGCAAGATAAAGGTGTTTTGTGAGCATAGTTGATTTTCCTTCCCAGCTGAGAACCATATCCCGTCTTCTTCTTTTTACACACTTGTAAATTTTGACTGCCACCTGTTCAGGAGTCATCATCTTTTTCTCTTTTCTTGGAGAAACTCCCTGTTCCTTGCCATCTGCTGTTAAGGCATGATTCCTTACACTGGTTGCAGTAAACCCCGGAGCAAAAGTCAAAACGTGAAGTCCATTTTTAATATTCTCAATCCGTATGGTTTCCAGCAAGCCATGAATTGCAAATTTTGAAGATGAATAGGCAGTCCTTCCCGGCATTCCATGCCTTCCGGCAACCGAGGTAATGCCAACAAGTGACCCCCCGGTCTTTAACAAATGAGGAAGAGCATGATATGAACAATATGCGGTACCCCAAAAATTCACATCCATTACTTTTTTGAAAACCGATAAATCTGTCTCCTGGAATAAGGATCTCATAGAAATTCCGGCGTTGTTTATTAAAACATCAATACGAGAGTACTTTTCAATAGTTTTTTCAATAAGCATCCTGCAATCCTCCACCTTACTAACATCAGTAAGTACTGGCAGCACCTCAAATCCCATATTTTTTAACTCCCCGGCTTCCCGTTCCAGGTCTTCCCTGTTTATGTCGGCCATTACCACCCTGCTTCCCTTTTCCAGGTAGACCCGGCTTGTAGCAAGGCCAATCCCCGATGCCGCTCCTGTAATTATAATGACTTTGCCCTTCATGTCTGTTGTACTTATGCTTTCAAAAATAACACAATTTTTCTTCTGGCATATTTTTTTTTGTTAGTATTATCAGCTTAATGTATCACATAATAGAAAACTCAAATATTGTTAAAGCTCCTGGAGGTATTTGTTCATAAGCTAGTTGGCTTATCTACAATACTAAATCTCCTGCCTGCTGACAGGCACTGCCTGCGTAAAATTTCCGCGTAGCGGATTTAGTGTTGTAGGAGAGGCAGTTAATGATGACTGTATATTCCCCGTAGCGGATAAAGAAATTTACACCCGATTCTAATAAAACTTTTATGATTTTATCCGGAATGTTTTTTGTAAAATAAAAATTAAACAACTAAATTTGCAAACTGATTTTTCAAAATTAGATTGATTCAGTAGCTCAGCTGGTAGAGCACATCCCTTTTAAGGATGGGGTCCTCGGTTCGAGACCGAGCTGAATCACAAAAAAAGCTCACTGTTTGTGGGCTTTTTTTGTGATCACGAGCAAACCCGACAGGTTTGCGAGTAATCACTCCACTTGTGGCCTGACAGAAATGTTGAGCTTTTTCATTAGTGCTTACTGAAACAATACTAAAACAAAAATCAATTTACTGGCATTTTTTAAAGTCCCGTTTTGGTACCTTCGAAATTTCTCGCTCCTCCTTATGAATACTCACTATTAGGCCATTTCCGGCCTGGAAATGCTTTATAGCAGTTTTCGACTAATCTGGCAAAATGGTCTAAAAAAAACATCGAAAGGGCAAGGCTTTTTCATTTGTGCTTACTGCAACAATACTGCAACAAATAACGCTTACTTATGTTCTTCTTTAGATTTTTTTGGAATCTTTCCTTTTAAGTCCAAGAGTTTCTTCTTGGCTGATTCAATTTTCTCTTTCTTTTTCAA
>DAOWNN010000165.1 GCA_030642585.1 Bacteroidota bacterium
AGCAAATCTCGGGAAAGCATTTCCAGAACTGCTTGCCCAGGAGTCACTCATTTCAAAAGTGATTAAAGAAGAAGAAGCTTCATTTTTAAAAACCCTGGAAAGAGGAATTGAACTTTTGCAGGGATTAGTTAAAAAAGCCAGGGAAGAGAAAAAATCTGAATTGAATGGGACATCAGCTTTTGAACTTTACGATACATATGGATTCCCTATCGATCTTACAGAGTTGATACTGAAAGAATATGGGCTTACAGTAAATAAGAAAGAATTTGAGCAGAGCATGTCGGAACAAAAATCACGGTCAAGGAAGGATGGGAAACTTGAAACCGGCGATTGGGTTGAAGTAAGGAAAGAGGATAATAGAGGATTTGTTGGTTACCATCAGACAGAATCGGAGATTTACATTACCAGATACCGAAAAATCACCAGGCATGGAGAAGACATGTTTCAATTGGTTTTTAATACTACCCCTTTTTATGCAGAAAGCGGAGGACAGGTTGGTGATATTGGGATTATTCAATCGGATGAAGAAGGCATTGATATCATGGATACCCAGAAAGAAAACGATTTGATTGTTCACATCGTCAAAGAGTTGCCGGCAAAACCAAAAAAGGGTTTTATTGCCAGCGTAAACTCTGAAAAAAGAGACTATACAAGCAACAATCATACTGCAACCCATCTTCTCCATGAGGCTTTACGTGAAGTGCTCGGAACCCATGTTGAGCAGAAGGGGTCTCTTGTAGATAGTGAAGCCCTGAGATTTGATTTCAGTCATTTCCAGAGGCTCAATGACGAAGAACTGGATGAAATAGAAAGAAAAGTAAACGCTCGTATCCGCGCCAACCTACCCGGACAAGAAGAAGTCATTCCCTATGACGAAGCAATCAGAAAAGGAGCTATCGCCCTGTTTGGAGAGAAATATACAGACCGGGTAAGAACCATCCAGTTTGGAAATTCGGTTGAACTCTGTGGCGGAACCCATGTTAAGGCAACAGGAAACATCGGGATATTTAAAATTGTTTCAGAATCATCAGTAGCAGCCGGAATAAGAAGAATCGAGGCAGTAAGCGGTGCTAATGCCGAAAAATACATTTCAAATTTACAACTGCAACTAAAAAATATACAATCCACACTGAAAGGACACAGAGATATTGAAAAAGCAGTATTGTCACTGGTTGAGGAAAACTTAAAGCTCAGGCAGGACTCAGAAGTTTTGCAAAAGGCCCATGCCAAAGATCTTAAGAATGACCTTATTCGCAAGCACCTCGAAAAGAAAGGAGACATCTCCCTCATCATTCAGGAAGTCCAGGTAAAATCTCCTTCAGAATTAAAGGATCTGGCATTCAAGCTCAGGAATCAAGTGGATATGCTTTTTGGTGTCTTAGGATCGGATATCAATGGCAAAGCTCATCTGGCAGTGGTTATCTCAGATGGCCTTATCAAGAAACTAAGTCTTAATGCCGGTGAGATCATCAAAAATATTTCTACAGAAATCAAGGGTGGCGGCGGTGGACAAGCCTTTCTTGCAACTGCCGGAGGGAAAGATCCTTCAGGAATACAGAATGCACTCAAGCTTGCCAGAAAATTTATTCAGGACCTTCTATAAAACACTATTTTCCGGATAAAATATTTGACTGCTTTTATCTAATCATTTCTTAAAGGACAGTAGTGAAAATAAAACATAGTTTTCGATTTTTCACAAGCAAAAAAATATCTTCTAAAACATGCAATTTCCTGCTTGTTTTTTCGTATATTGTTAGAATAGCATGTAGTACATATTATTGTGATTTCCAGGACTTTTGACATACCAGAATTTTGCCATAGAGAGCATCCCAGGGATGATATTTTTGCCTGTAAAAAAAACGGTATGTGGAAGAAGGTTTCCACACTTCAATATCTTGATCTTTCCCGGCTTGCAGGTATTGGTTTCTTGAGTATGGGGCTGCAAAAAGGAGATATGGTTGCCACTGTTTGCTCTACCAACATACCTGAATGGAACATCATTGATATGGGCCTGGCAAGAGCAGGGGTCATTCATGTCCCCGTCTATCCTACCATCAGCGAGGAATCATTCAAATATATTTTCAGGCAATCAGGAGTCAAATATATAATTGTATCAGATCAAAAAGTTTACACCAGGATTAAACCTGTATTAGATCATCTTCCTGATTTACAGGGAGTATTTTCAATTGGGAAAATAAAAAGATTGCCTACCTGGGCAAGGATAATTCAATTAGGAAGAAAACACCGAATCAAGCTTGAAAAAAAATTAACATGCTTAGAACAATCCATCCAGGAAAAAGACACTGCCACCCTTATCTATACTTCAGGAACTACCGGCACACCAAAGGGAGTAATGCTTTCACATAAGAACCTTGTAAGTAACCTGACTACAGCATCCCGGATTCAACCTCTGAAGTATAAGGATAAAGTTTTAAGCTTTCTTCCCCTAAGCCATGTTTATGAACGTACATCAAATTACCAGTTTCAATTTTCAGGGGCAAGTTTGTACTATGCTGAAGACATAACTTCCATCATGAAGAACTTGATGGAAATAAAACCACATGGCTTTACAGCAGTTCCAAGAGTGCTTGAAAAAATCAGATCATATTATCTTAACCAGGGTGCTCATTTAAAGGGCATTCAGCGAAATATTTTTGAAGCATCCAAAAAACTCACCAACCAGTATCCATCAGATCACAAACAAGACCTCCTGTTTTTATTGCGAAAAGCTATACTGAATGTTCTTGTATTCAAAAAGATACAGATGGCCCTTGGTGGAAAGATAAAATTTATTGGCTGTGGAGGTGCCAGCTTATCTCCCAAAATTGAAAAGTTCTTCTGGACTGCCGGACTTCCTGTATATCAGGGGTACGGCCTTACAGAAACTTCTCCATTAATCTCTTTGAACAAAAAAGAAAGCAGACATATTGGTTCAGTCGGGCCCCTTATTCAGGGAGTTGATGTTAAAATCTCCGACGAAGGAGAAATCATGGTTAAGGGACCAAATGTTATGCTGGGCTACTACCAGGAAGAAGAACTTACAAGGGAAGTAATAGATAAGCAGGGCTGGTTTCATACAGGTGACCTGGGGAATATGGGGAAAAATAATTTCCTGTTTATCCATGGTCGTAAAAAAGATCTGTTCAAAACTTCATATGGTAAATATATTGCTCCACAAGTTATTGAAAGCAGGTTCAGGGAATCAGAGCTCATATCACAACTCATGGTTATTGGGGAAGGAGAAAGATTTGCTGGTGCCCTGGTACTTCCCAACTTTGAGCTTTTATTCAAATGGCTTAAATCCATTCACCGTATACATTTAAAAGACAGACATAAGCTCATCCAGCTTCCACTAGTTCGTACCCTGGTTGAAAACGAGATCAATGAAATTAATGAATCTCTGGGTGCTGAAGAACAAATAAAAAATTTCGAATTGGTAAATAAAGAATGGACAGTTCTTGGAGGAGAATTTTCTCCCAGCCTGAAACTCAGGAGAAAATTTATCCTGAAAAAATATGAAAGTCAGGTAAAAGCCATTTATCAGGCTTAAGTTTTTTTCTTAAGCAAGCAAAAACCCACAAGTTTCAACGGTCGAATTTCCAAAACTTTACAGTATAACGTATACTGCTGTATATGTGAAACTTGCAAGCCCGAAAGCAAGATGCCTTACAAACATTTTAAACGGGTCGAAAAAATCAAGGAGAAATTCATATATTTGGCAAACCAAAAACTTTAACCATGGAAGTTAAAAGAACCTTTGACCTGCTGGACTGGTCGCTCGAAAAATTTGATAAAGAGGTATCCTTAGCCGGAAAAGAAAATGGCAAATGGGTAAGCTACAGTCACTATGAATATCGGAAGATAGCCACAAATTTCAGTTATGGACTGCTTGCCCTGGGGCTGAAGCCTGGTGATCGTGTAGCCCTGGTATCAAACAACCGGCCGGAATGGAATTTTATTGATATGGGAATCAGTCAGGCCGGAATGATACACGTGCCAATTTACCCCACTATCAGTGCCGAAGAGTATGAATATATTTTAAATGATTCACTACCAAAAAGGATTCTGGTTTCGGATAAGAACCTTTATGCAAGAATTAAGCCTTTGGCTGAAAAGGTGTCAGATATTGAAGAAATATATACTATCAACAAAGTCGAAGGAGCAAAAAACTGGAAAGACATAGTTGAGTTGGGAGAAAAAAATGCTGATAAGTTTAAGAATGAGCTTGAAAAAATAAAGAACAATATAAAAGCTCTGGACCTTGTAACCCTGATCTATACTTCAGGAACTACCGGGAATCCTAAAGGGGTTATGTTGAGCCATGATAACCTTGTTAGCAATGCGATAGCCACAACAGTTGTTCACAGAAACGGACCTGAAGCAAGATGCCTTAGTTTTCTTCCACTCTGCCATATCTATGAGAGAATGTTGAACTATCACTTTCAATACAAAGGAATAAGCATTTATTATGCAGAAAATATGGGGACCATAATAAACGACCTCAAGGATATAAAACCCGAACTGTTTTCCACGGTTCCGAGACTTCTTGAAACGGTTTATGATAAAATTATCGGCACGGGAAAAGACCTGTCATACGTGAAAAAGTAGATTTTCTTCTGGGCAGTGAACCTTGGTATGAAATTCAAAATGCAAGGGAAGAATTCATGGTTTTACAAAAGAAAACTAAAGATTGCAGATAAACTTATCTTCATTAAATGGAGGGAAGCGCTTGGGGGCAATATAGATGTAATAGTATCTGGTGGGGCAGCTTTACAACCTCGTCTGGCCACCATTTTCTGGGCAGCAGGGATCAATGTGCTGGAAGGCTATGGACTAACGGAAACTTCCCCAGTTATTGCAGTTAATAACCTGGTAACAGATGAGATAATGGTTGGAACTGTAGGTCCGCTTATTAAGGATGTGGAAGTAAAAATCGCAGATGATGGCGAGATTCTATGCAAAGGTCCGAATATTATGATGGGTTATTATAACAAGCCTGAATTGACTGCAGAGGCGATAGATAAAGATGGATGGTTCCATACAGGAGACATTGGAAAGATAATTGACAATAAATACCTTAAAATTACAGACAGGAAAAAAGAGATCTTTAAGCTTTCAAGCGGTAAGTATGTTGCTCCACAGGTAATTGAAAATAAGTTTAAAGAATCATTTTTCATACAACAAATTATGGTTGTGGGAGAAAATGAGAAATTTGCCAGTGCTCTTATCTCTCCAAATTTTGAATTCCTTCATAACTGGTGTTCTATTCATAAGGTAAAATACAGAGATAATGAAGAACTTATAAATATACCTGAAGTTATTACCAGATATCAAAAAGAAGTAAATTCAATTAATAAGACCCTTACCCTTCATGAACAAATAAAGCGTTTCAGGCTGGTTTGTAAAGAATGGACTCCAGGTACAGGTGAACTTTCTCCTACTCTGAAACTTAAGAGAAATTATCTGTATAAGGAATATGATCATATTTTAAAAGAGATCTTTTCTACAAACTAAAGCAATACTCGTCAGACCACTTATAGTTTATTCATACAAAAGCGAAGCGCATTGTATGAATGTGTGAT
>DAOWNN010000044.1 GCA_030642585.1 Bacteroidota bacterium
AAGTTCTTCATGATTAAAAGTATAAGTTGCAAGTTTTCTTCCGGTTAATTCTCCAGGTATTTATGTTTCAAGACAAAATTCATAAATATCTTCAAAGCTTACATATCACTTCAAAATTCATGCCTGTTATTCAATTCACACAAGGAATACACTTAGTGAACAAATTCCCGGACATTGTTTGATCATACCAAATTTAAGAAAATTTGATCTATTTTATTGATTTGTCAGGGAAAAATGCAAAGATGATTACCGGCAAGGTTTATTACTGATGATCTCAGCATAGTCCATGATCAAGTCAGCAATGTCGGTTTTGACAAATAACTCTCTGACTTCATCTGAAACATGACAAAGCCGGTATTTAAACTTATGTTCCTTTGCCTTTTTAGCGAGAATCCTTAAAAAATTAAATCCCGATGAATCAACAAAGTCTATTCCCTCAAAGTTGATCGACACCTCGCATCCGGGAGTATTTAAAAATAAAGAAAGTTGCCTGGACAGCTCCTCAACAAGAAAACAGTTAAACCTTTTAGTGTTATGAAAAGTAATTATGAAATGGTTCTTTTCCCTGGCAATTTCAAACATCTTGCGACAAATAAAAATTTAAAGCTATTTCGCGACTGCATACTTCTTCCACCTACCGGACCCGAAGGCCCAACTCTTTCAATTGCTCTTCTGATATTGCTGAAGGGCTATCAATCATTACATCCCTGCCGGAATTGTTTTTGGGGAAAGCAATATAATCCCTGATCGATTCTGATCCTCCAAACAAGGCAACAAGTCTGTCAAACCCAAATGCTATACCACCATGGGGAGGTGCGCCATACTTAAAGGCATTCATTAAGAACCCAAACTGAGCTTCAGCCTCTTCATCTGTAAATCCAAGATGACGAAACATTTGTTCCTGTTCCTCTTTCACATGTATCCGAATAGATCCGCCACCAATCTCAACTCCATTAATAACCAGGTCATAAGCATTGGCACGAACTCTTCCCGGATCTGAATCCAACCACTTCATATCCTCAGCTTTAGCTGATGTAAATGGATGGTGCATGGCTGTAAACCTTGAATTATCTTCATCCCATTCCAGCAAAGGGAAATCAACAACCCAAAGAGGAGTAAATACATTTTTCTTCAGATCGAGTCGCTTCCCCATCTCCAACCTGAGTTCAGACATGGCGAACAAAGTATTTCTTCTGGAACCGGCAAGAAACAGTAATAAATCCCCATCTTTTGCCTCAAGAGCTTCTTTCCATTGATAAAAATCCTGTTCCTTAAAAAACTTATCAACTGAAGATTTAAAACTTCCATCTTCATTTATCTTCAAATAAACCAGGCCTTTAGCCCCAATCTGGGGCTGAGTAACAAATTCGGTCAGCTGATCCAGTTGCTTTCTTGAGTATCCTGCACAGGAAGATGCGTTTATTCCTCCAATATATTCAGACTGGTCAAAAACCCGGAAGCCCTTTCCCTGAACAAGACTGGTAATCTCTTTCAGTTTCATCCCAAATCTTAAATCAGGTTTATCTGTTCCATAGTCTCTCATTGCTTCATCGTATGGCATTCTCGGAAAACTATCAGCCAATTTTATTTCCTTTACATTTCTGAACAATTGTTTGATCATTCCCTCAAACATATTCAATATATCCTCTTGTTCAACAAATGACATTTCACAATCAATCTGGGTAAATTCCGGTTGACGGTCTGCACGCAAATCCTCGTCCCTGAAACATCTCACGAGCTGAAAATACCGGTCGTAACCTGAGATCATCAACAATTGCTTAAAGGTCTGCGGAGATTGAGGCAAAGCATAAAACTGGCCTTGATTCATTCTTGAAGGAACAACAAAATCCCTGGCACCTTCAGGCGTGGATTTAATAAGGTAAGGAGTTTCTATCTCGATAAAATCCTTTCCATCCAAAAACCTCCTGACTTCCTGTGCCATTTTATGCCGCAAAAATAAATTTTTCTGCAAGGGACTTCTTCGCAAATCAAGATATCTGTACTTCATTCTCAATTCCTCTCCACCATCAGTTTTTTCTTCAATGGTAAAAGGTGGCAGATCAGAAGAACTCAATACTTCCAGGTTTGATGTTTCAATTTCTATCTCACCTGTGGGAATTTTCAAATTCTTATTACTTCTTTCTACAACCAGTCCCTGCACCCTAATTACATATTCCCTGCCCAGTTTTCGGGCTTGCTCACATAAATCCGGTCGGATTTCCATATTAAATATGAGTTGCGTTATCCCGTACCTGTCTCTCAAATCTAAAAAGGTCATTCCTCCCAGATCTCTTGACTTTTGCACCCATCCGCTAAGGATTACATTCTCTCCAATATGTTCAATATTTAATTCCCCGCAAGTATAAGTTCTATACATGATATTTCGTTTAGAAGAATGGGCAAAAATACAGAAAATTAAAAGACTTTTTCAGATTCAAACAAATTTGAATACTTTTATTTAAAAGTCATATTTCTTTTCACTAAAAGACTATATATATCCATGAGTGAACTAATTTTCACAGATGATTTCTTCATGAAAGAAGCTCTGAAAGAAGCCCGGCAGGCATTTGAAAAGGATGAAGTCCCTGTTGGGTCTGTAATTGTATCGAATGAGAAGATTATTGCAAGGTCGCACAATCTGGTTGAAACCTTAATCGATGCTACAGCCCATGCTGAGATCCTTGCTATTACAGCCGCTGAAAATTACATGGGAAGCAAATACCTGAATGAATGTACACTTTATGTCACTCTTGAACCATGTATTATGTGTGCCGGAGCAATGTATTTAAGCCGGTTGGGGCGATTAGTTTTTGGCACTAAAGATCCAAAAAATGGGTTTCAAAAGTTTTCAGACAGGGTTCTGCACCCTTCTACTAAATTAAGCATGAAGGTAATGGAAGGAGAATGTAGTACGCTTCTAAAAAACTTTTTCTTGAAAAAACGATAAACATGGATAGCCTGCAGATCATTGGTTTCTGAACAATTATTTAATAAATTTGTATGAGCAATTAAAACACAAATGAAATCAAAAATTAATACGATTTTTTTATTAATAGTTCTTTTGGCAATTCCAAAGCTCTCGCTTTGTCAGATCAATAACTCAAGTGGGATGAGTTCAAGAATGCAATCCATTTTGAAATCTACTACTCTTTATGTTACTGATTCTTATGGAGATGTCTATGGAAATCCTTATGTAGATGAGGAATTCAAGGAAGGAGAAATATTATTTAAGGATTCTTCAATATACAGGGGAATTAGTATGCGTTTGAATCACAACAACGATCAGATAGAATTTCAACAGGACGGGCAAATTCTTGCCATTCCAAATCCTGAAGATCTGATCTCGGTATCCTTTGGTAATCACCTGTTTACATTTGAAAGATATACTAAGGGTAAAAAAGTATTGAGGAGTTTTTTTGAAGTACTCGTATCTGGAAAAACCAATCTTCTTTACCGTAGAGAATCAATTATTAAGCGGGAACAATTACCTCCGACAGAAATGTCTGGGAAAAATTACAGGGACTACTTTCGTACTGTGGAGGATTATTATATCAAAAAGGAAGGTGAGCCGGCCTTTTTAGTATATAAAACCCCAAAAAGCATTCTTAAAGCCTTACCCGATAAGAAAATTGAACTGCAACAATATATAGATCAAAACAAACTTAAAATTAAAAAAGAAGAAGATATGAAAGCTCTGGTTGAATATTACAATTCCATACAGTAAAATAAAATCTAAAAGGCCATGCTTGTTGAAAATACAAATACAGCTATGCGTATATGGGTCAAGAACATGATATGTACAATTGTTCTATCCGTTTCCTTGGTTCTTCTTTACATGGCCCACTTGCTTAAAGAGCCTGTTTTTGGAATTGGTCAGTTAGAGGTCACTATTTTTTTGTGCCTTGTTTACTTTATTATTATTCTCCCTCCAATAGTATTAAAATACCAGTTTGTTTTTGTTTCCCTTGAGGAAAATATACTTTCTGTGAAATATTATACTATTGGTTTCATCCCGGGTGCCAGAAAATCTTTTGAGTTCCCTGTTTCTGAATTCTACAAGTATGAACTGGGAAAGTCTCTGTTTAAACTTCGGGAAAGCATTATTTTATACAGGAAAGTAAAGAAAGGAGTTGCAAAGTACCCTCCCATTTCTTTAACGGGTTTAAAAGAAAACCAGAGGAACAAGCTAATTACTCTTTTTACAAGCCTTAGTAAAGTACATAAATGATTGAAGCTCCTGGTCGCAAGCAACGGAGAACCGAGTTCTTAACGAGCCCGGCGAAGCCAATGTGCTCGCAGGATTTTATTTTAAAACAAATTGAATTGTTTGCATTTTCATTTCCATGATACAAAATTATGATCAAAATCATTCTTTCAATCATGGGTATTTTGGTAAATTTACCACCATATTATTCGACTAACAACATCAAATAAAAAGCCATGAACGTAAATGATTTTTTGAAAAATCTGGAAGCTAAACATCCGGGTGAACAGGAATATCTTCAAGCAATTCGCGAGGTTTTAGAGTCTATTGAAGATATTTATAACCAAAATCCACAATTTGAATCTGCCGGCATTCTGGAAAGAATTGTTGAACCCGACAGAATCCTGACATTTAAAGTTTCATGGCTTGATGATGAGGGCAATACTCATGTCAACCTTGGATACAGAATTCAATTCAACAATGCTATAGGGCCCTATAAAGGAGGACTCCGCTTCCACCCCAGTGTCACACTTAGCATTTTAAAATTTCTTGGTTTTGAACAAATCTTTAAAAACAGCCTTACAACCCTTCCAATGGGAGGAGGTAAGGGCGGCAGTGATTTCGACCCCAAAGGAAAATCAAATGCCGAAATTATGCGCTTTTGCCAATCATTCATGCTTGAGTTATGGAAAATAATTGGACCTGAGACCGATGTTCCTGCAGGCGATATTGGAGTAGGTGGACGTGAAATAGGTTATTTATATGGGATGTATAAGAAACTGGCAGGTGAACATTCGGGAGTTCTTACCGGGAAAGGCCGTAGCTGGGGTGGTAGTTTAATACGTCCTGAGGCAACCGGGTATGGTAACGTATACTTTGCCAAGGAAATGTTGGCCACAAAAAATAAAGATTTTAAAGGTAAAATTGTAGCCGTATCCGGTTTTGGTAACGTAAGCTGGGGTGCTGTGCAAAAAGTCACTGAACTTGGGGGTAAAGTAGTAACCCTGTCTGGTCCCGATGGATATATTTATGATCCAGACGGAATAAATGGCGAAAAAATTGATTACATGCTGGAATTGCGCGCTACCAATGATGACATTGTCAGTCCTTATGCTGACAAGTTTCCGGGGGCGGAATTCCATCCCGGGAAAAGACCCTGGGAAGTAAAGGTGGATATTGCCCTGCCATGCGCCACACAAAATGAGCTTGATGAAAAAGATGCACAAACCCTGGTTGACAAGGGTTGTTTTTGTGTTAGCGAAGGGGCAAATATGCCAAGTACTCCAGAAGCCATAGGGGTTTTTCATAAAAGTAAAATTCTGTTTGCCCCGGGTAAAGCTGCAAATGCGGGTGGAGTAGCAACTTCCGGACTCGAAATGTCACAAAATGCTCTGAAACTCAGTTGGACCAGAAAGGAAGTAGATGATTTATTACACCAGATCATGAAAGACATACATGAATCCTGCATGGAACATGGAATGACTGAGGATGGCTATGTTGATTACGTAAAAGGTGCAAATGTTGCCGGATTTTTAAAGGTTGCAAATGCCATGCTTGATCAGGGAGTAATATAGAAGAAGGCGAAGGCGAAGAGACAGTAGAGTCCCCATATAGTCCTGAGGTGATGCTCTTATTTAATCCTAAGGCAGACACAAGGAGATGATATTATAAATACATGCTCATCATGTTCAGGATATAAGGTGTAACTATTTTAGTTTCTTATGGATTTAACAGGACTCAAATACAAAATTGCAATCAGTTTAATTCCGGGAATTGGTCATGTATATGCAAAAAAACTTATCTCTTATACAGGTAGTCCTGAGGCAGTTTTTAAGGAATCTAAAAAAAATCTGCTACTAATTCCTGACATTGGAAAAACCCTTCCCGGGAAAATCGCTGATAAAGCTATTCTTGAAAAAGCCGAAAAAGAAGTTGAGTTCATACGCAAATTTAAACTCAAGGCTCATTTTTATCTGGACCCACATTATCCTGAAAGACTCAGACATTGCAGTGATGCTCCAATCATGCTTTTCCAAAAAGGAGACACTGAATTCAATAGTCAAAAAGTAATAAGCATTGTAGGAACCCGCAGGGCTACTCATAGAGGGAGGGATTTATGTAACACATTTGTAAGCGACCTGAGCGAACGGCATCCTGAAATTCTAATTATAAGTGGCCTTGCCTATGGAATTGACATTGCTGCCCACAAAGCCTCATTAAGTAACGGACTAAAAACAGTTGCTGTTCTTGCCCATGGACTTTCAACAATATATCCTGCTGCCCACCGGGATATTGCCAGGAAAATTATTAAACAGGGCTCATTGGTCACTGAATTCCTGAGTTATGAATTACCCGAGAAACCAAACTTTGTGAAAAGGAACAGGATTATTGCGGGATTGGCTGATGCCACTATCATTGTAGAGTCAGGGAAGAAAGGAGGGGCATTGATAACTGCAGACCTTGCAAATTCATACAACAGGGATGTATTTGCTTTCCCTGGAAGAGTTAACGACACCTGGTCAAAAGGATGCAACAGGCTTATTCTGACAAACAGGGCAGCATTGATTGAAGATGTTTCCAACTTTGAATATATTATGGGGTGGACCCCTCAAGAACACAAGACTGTTCAAAAAGAACTGTTTGTAAAACTTGAAGAAGAGGAAGAAAAACTTGTTTCAATCTTGAAAGAGCATGATAATATAAGTATCGATAAAATTTCTCTCCTGGCCGGAATGCCTGTAAGCTCAGTATCATCCACTCTTCTAAGCCTTGAGTTCAAAGGAATGGTAAAAAGTTTACCAGGAAAAGTTTACAGCAAAAATTTTTAGATATCTATTCAAAAAATAAATATGTTTTTAAACAGGTAATTAATATCTGAAAAAAATCATCTGTTTTCCATAAATCTTTATCTATAAGGCTTTTAAAGGCTCAGGCAGCTTTCAGAACAAGACAGATATCATTTGGAGATTTCTAAAAAATATTTAAGTTTGCTCCTCAAGCTAAATCAACTTAATACTAACTCAAAAAACATAACAAATGGATCCAAGAGTTGAACAATTTATGGCTCATATAAAAGCCAAAAATCCGGGAGAAAGTGAATTTCACCAGGCTGTGTTGGAAGTTGCTGAATCCTTAATTCCTTATATTGAGGAAAATCCGAAATACAAACATGCTAAGATCTTAGAAAGAACGACTGAACCTGAAAGAGTTATTCTTTTCCGCGTTCCATGGGTTGATGACAAAGGAGAGGTTCAACTCAACAAAGGTTATAGGATAGAAATGAACAGTGCCATTGGCCCTTACAAAGGAGGCCTTCGTTTTCATCCAACCGTAAACCTGGGAATTCTTAAGTTCCTTGCGTTTGAACAAGTCTATAAAAACAGCCTTACTACCCTTCCTATGGGAGGCGGAAAAGGTGGATCTGATTTTGACCCAAAAGGGAAATCTGATAATGAAGTAATGAAGTTCTGCCAGAGTTTTATGACAGAACTTTCCAGGCACATTGGTCCAAATACCGACGTTCCTGCTGGAGATATAGGCGTTGGAGGGCGTGAAATAGGTTTCTTGTTCGGTCAGTACAAAAGAATAAGAAACGAATTTACAGGAGTGCTTACAGGAAAAGGTATTGAATGGGGAGGTAGCCTGATTCGTCCGGAAGCCACCGGCTATGGAACAGTTTATTTTGCTGAGGAGATGTTGAAAAACCGCGGAGATTCCATGAAAGGGAAAATTGTAACCGTATCAGGATCTGGTAACGTTGCTCAGTATGCCACTGAAAAAGCAACTGAACTTGGAGCTAAAGTTGTTACACTTTCTGACTCCAGTGGATTTATCTATGATCCGAATGGAATTGATGCTGAAAAACTGGCCTTTGCAATGGAACTTAAAAACATAAAGCGTGGCAGGATTAAGGAATATGCAGACAAGTATGGTGTTGAATATTACGAAGGAAAAAGGCCATGGGGTATTAAGTGTGATGTTGCACTGCCTTGCGCAACCCAGAATGAAGTAAATGCTGAAGAAGCACAAGCACTTATTGACAATGGATGTTTTGTGGTTGCCGAAGGAGCAAATATGCCTTCCGATCCTGAAGCTATTGAAATATACATGAAAAATCGCATCCTTTACGGACTTGGAAAAGCTGCAAACGCAGGTGGTGTAGCAGTCTCCGGACTCGAAATGAGTCAGAATTCCCTAAGGTTAAGCTGGACCAGGGAAGAAGTGGATCAAAGATTGCACCAGATCATGAAAGATATTCATCAAACATGCCTGAAATTTGGTACCGAATCAGATGGCTTTGTTAACTATCCCAAAGGAGCAAATATCGGCGGATTTGTGAAAGTTGCAGATTCAATGTTGGCACAGGGAGTAGTTTAATCAGATAGAATTAGAGAATTAAAAGGGCAATCGTTGATTGCCCTTTTTTTTATACTTTTGAAGCCGTAAAAAATCATGTTCTTTACCGATACACATAGTCATATTTACCTGCCGGAGTTTGATCAAGACCGTGATGAGATGATCAAAAGAGCCATTGATCAGGAAGTTACTGAGATTTTTCTTCCAAATATTGATTCAGAATCAATTTATCCTATGCTGCAACTGGCAGATAAATTCCCGCAGCACTGCTTCCCCATGATGGGGCTTCATCCTACATCGGTAAAAAAGAATTTTCGACAAGAACTCGAAATTATTGAAGAATGGTTGGAAAAAAGATCATTTTTTGGAATTGGTGAAGTGGGAATTGATTTGTATTGGGATAAAACTTTCAGGGAAGAGCAAGTTCTGGTATTTAAACATCAAATTCAACTTTCCCTCGATTATAATTTGCCCCTGATAATACATTCCAGAAATTCTTCCCGGGAAATTTTCTCCTGCCTGGAAGATTTTTCTAAAAAAAATCTCAGGGGGATCTTTCATAGTTTTACAGGAACTATTAAAGAAGCACAGAAAGCAATCAGCATGGGGTTTAAAATAGGGATTAATGGGATTGTCAGCTTTAAAAATTCTGGCCTGGATAGAGTAGTTGCTGAGATAGGGCTTGATCATCTTGTGTTAGAAACAGACTCCCCCTACCTTGCACCTGTACCAAAACGAGGCAAAAGAAATGAAAGCAGTTTTTTGATTTATATAGCCGAAAAAATTGCTGAAATTACCGGTATAGATATTGAAATAGTGGCCATAAAAACAAACCAGAATGCCGCCGAAGTTTTTAGAAATGGATGAGAAACATAAAAAATGAAAACATATACTCAACAATCTTTGCTTATCATTTATACTGGAGGAACCATCGGAATGGTTGAGGACCCTGCAGACAAATCTCTAAAACCCCTTGATTTCAGCCATATTTCAAAAGAAATTCCTGAATTATTAAAAATAGAGCATGAACTTCAATGGATGAGCCTTGATCCTATTGTCGATTCTTCTGATATCAAGCCCGAAAATTGGGAAATAATGGCTGAAACAGTTTATAAGAACTATAAGAAATATGATGGGTTTATAATTCTACATGGAACGGATACCATGGCCTATTCTGCTTCTGCATTAAGTTTTCACCTTGAGAACCTGGCCAAGCCGGTAATTTTCACGGGATCACAATTACCAATTGGATTGGTTCGTACTGATGGTCGTGAAAACCTGATATCTGCTATCGAAATTGCAGCTGTTAAAAACAATAATGACTCCATGGTTCCAGGGGTAAGTATATATTTTGAGAATAAGTTGTTCCAGGGAAACAGAACTACAAAATATAGTGCTGAAAATTTTAATGCCTTTATCTCTCCAAATTATCCCATTCTGGCAGAATCAGGCGTTTACCTTAAGTTTTTTAAAGAAAATATTCCTTATCCCCGCTCAGGGGATAAATTAATCCTTCATAAAAAATTCAATCCCCATGTGGGACTATTAAAGGTCTTTCCGGGAATTACAAGAGAATTTGTTGAGCCTATTTTGACAAATAAGCATCTCCGCGCAATTGTTCTTGAATCCTTTGGAGCCGGAAATACAACAACAGAAAAATGGTTTATTACACTTATTTCTAATTACATTAAATCTGGCGGAGTGGTGTTAAATGTTTCACAGTGCCTTGCAGGATCAGTAGAGCAAGGCAGGTATGAAACCAGTCTGGAGCTTGAAAAGGCAGGAGTTTTTGGAGGATCTGATATTACCACAGAAGCTGCTGTAACCAAATTAATGTGTCTTTTTGGTCAGAATATTTCAAAGAAAAAACTATTTAAACATTTGAATAACTCAATAAGTGGAGAAATTATTAGTTAGTGTTTTATTTTTTTGTATTTTGTGTCGCTGATTCTTTGACCTGTTTTGTGGATATGGAGAGGTGACCGAGTGGTTGAAGGTGCACGCCTGGAAAGCGTGTGTACTGCGTGAAACAGTATTGAGGGTTCGAATCCCTCTCTCTCCGTATGATTTGGAGAGGAGGGAAAACAAGCTAAGAAAAACTTAGCTTATTTATTAAAAAGCTTATTTACCTTTGCAAAAGTAAAGTGTAATTCGTTATTTTATGTAATCTTTTTAAATCAAGAACAAAAATTTCTTTAATAACTAAACAGATCATTAA
>DAOWNN010000053.1 GCA_030642585.1 Bacteroidota bacterium
ATGAAGTATGTATCTGTTTATGTTTTCTTAACCAATAATGGAAAGTAGGTATCGACAAATCATGCCGGTAACAAAAATCTCGCTGGGTTATTCCACTTTCCTTCCACCTCTTAATCAGCGAGAACATTTCTTGTTTCCAATTTTCCCGTTCGTCTTTTTTCATGAAGTTGTTTTCCGGTAAAGATACTGGGAGCAATCATACCAGAAAAGATGTACTACGCCGAAGGCTTACAAATAGACAATATAAGATTGTATCTCTTAAAAGTAGGAGGAACAATAAAGAAAACTGCCAGAAGAGTATATCTTAAGCTCTCAAAAGCATTTGTACATAAAGACTTACTTTTTGAATTAGCTTTTCAGTAAACAAAATAAGAGTGCTTTATGCATTTTGATGGGAAAGGTATGCGTGGTTGGTAAAAAACAACAAATAACAGGCCCAAAACCAAACAAAAACAAAGTTGACAAGACATTTTTCAACATCACAACAAACAAAATAATTGAAAAAGTGAAAAAGAACCTGGACTATTGTCGAGTTGCACTAAATCTTCACTTTTTAACCAGGTATGAATAATGCGGGTTAAGTTATTGATTATAAACAGATCCTGAATCAAGTTCAGGATGACGATACGCGTTATGCTTACTTTTTGGACACCCTCTTTACAAATTCAATTTTTGATTTTTTCTATTTTATTCTCATTTTATAGAAAGAGCGATAAACAAAATAAAGAGCAACTAAAAGGAAAGCTACTCCAAAATAAGGAGCTATGTATCTAAATTGCTCATTGAGTGAGATTTCCATTGCCAACAAACCAAAAAGCGTTGAGAACTTAATGATAGGATTTAAGGCAACCGATGATGTATCCTTATAAGGATCTCCAACTGTATCACCAACTACAGCAGCTTCATGCAGGGGTGTACCTTTTTCCTGCATGTCTACTTCAATAACTTTCTTAGCATTATCCCATGCCCCTCCGGCATTTGCCATAAATAGTGCCTGAAACAATCCAAAAAACGCTATAGACAAAAGATAAGCTATAAATAAGGATACCGGTAAATCCGATTTGGCTGGAGCAGCAAGAAAGGCAAAAGCAAGAGAAAATGAAAAAATAGCAATAAAAATATTCCACATCCCCTTTTGTGCATAAACAGTACAAATTTTAACTACTGCTTTGGATTTTTCCAGATCGGCTTTCTTCGGAGCATTTGGGTCAAGATTGATATTCTTCTTAATATACTCAACGGCCCTTGCGGCTCCTGTTGTAACAGCCTGAATAGATGCCCCTGTAAACCAATACACCACCGCACCTCCCGCCAGGAAGCCCAAAATGGTATATGGATTTAAAAGATTTAATATCGAGGCTGGTTCTACACCAAGGGTATGCTGAATTACCAGGATAATAGAAAATATCATTGTTGTAGCACCAACTACCGCAGTACCAATAAGAACCGGTTTTGCAGTTGCTTTAAAAGTATTCCCGGCTCCATCATTAGCTTCCAAGTAATATTTCGACTTTTCAAAATCAGGTTTGAATCCGAATTCTTTTTCAATCTCAGGAATTAAAACCTCCTTATTCTCCTCAATCAAAGAAAGTTCATATATAGATTGAGCGTTATCCGTAACAGGCCCATAACTATCTACTGCAATTGTAACAGGCCCCATTCCCAGCATACCAAAGGCCACCAGTCCGAAAGCAAAAACAGATGGGAAGATCATAAAATTGTCAAGTCCATAAGTACTTGCAAAATAAGCAATGAACATCAAAACAAAGAATACCATACCTTGCCAGAAAGCACTAAAATTACCTGCAACAAGGCCAGACAATATGTTTAAGGAAGCTCCACCCTGTTTTGATGCTTCAACTACTTCTTTTACGTGTTTTGATTTGGTACTGGTAAATATTTTTGTAAACTCAGGAATTAATGCGGCACCAAGAGTACCGGCACTGATAATTACCGATAATGAAAGCCACAAATTGTCTGGCAGATCGCTCAATATAAAATAACTTGCTACAAATGTAACCGCAATAGAAAGCAATGAGGTAATCCAAACCAGGGAGGTAAGAGGTTTTTCAAAATCAAGATCATCAGCATCGCTGTACTTGGCCTTTGTGATCGCATCATTTATCCAGTAAGAAATAATAGAAGTAAAGATCATTAGTATTCTCATGATGAAAATCCAGGTAAGTAATTGAACCTGGTAATCAACACTGGTAACAGCCAGGAGAATAAATGAAATAAGTGCAACACCGGTAACTCCATAAGTTTCAAAGCCATCTGCGGTAGGGCCTACGCTGTCTCCTGCATTATCACCAACACAATCAGCAATAGTACCCGGATTTCTGGGATCATCTTCTCCAATTTTAAAAATCACCTTCATTAAATCTGAACCAATATCAGCGATTTTTGTAAAAATTCCTCCGGCAATTCTAAGAACTGAAGCTCCAAGTGATTCACCTATAGCAAAACCAATAAAGCTTGCACCTGCATATTCTCCGGGTACAAACAACAAAATAACCAGCATCATAGTTAATTCCAGGGAAATCAATACCACACCAATACTCATCCCGGCATTTAAGGGAATATTATGAAGTTTTATGGGTTTTCTCTCAAGGGAGGCAAATGCCATTCGTGAGTTGGCCAGTGTATTCATCCTGATTCCAAACCAGGCTACCAAATATGAACCAAGAATACCAACAATCGTCCATCCCAGGATCATCGAGACACCACCAATTCCAAAATTTGCATCGGAAATATATCCAAAATAAAAGGCAACTACAGCTCCAATAAAGAGGAACAAAATAATCAGGAATTTCCCTTGCTGAATCAGATAAGTTTTTGCTGTTTCGAAAATCACATGAGCCACATCGAGCATTGATTGGTGAGCCCTGATTTTTTTCACTCGCATAAATTGATAAAGTCCAAACATAAAGCCTGCTAAAGTAACCAGGAAGCCCCAATACAGTATATTCTGATCTTTTACCCCATCAGGGATAATCAGATCGGCTTCACTAGCAAAAGAAATAGCAGGTGCAAAACCAAATAGCAATGCAAGCAGAAATTTTACTTTTTTCATTTTAATGAGGTTAAAATTAGTTAGTTATTAGGGTGACAAATATAGAATTTTTTTATGCACACGTATACCAAAAAGAGAAATTTTTAAGAAAGGATAAAATTGTTATTATAAAAGTATCACATTCTTAAAAATAGAGTTTCAAACGGCAAGTGTTTTTCATATTCCACTATTCAGTATTCCTGCAACAAGCACTCCCAAAAAATTACCTACTGCATAACCAGCAATTCCTACAGCTAATCCTGTCATAATTATTTCGCGATTTTTTAAAGAGGCAGCAACTACCGGAACAAAAGGGGGTGAACAAATAAGGGCACTTCCTGAAATAATGACAGTATCTGCATCAATCTTAAAGAACTTTGCAATAAAAGCATGAAGTATATGCGAACCAAACATGGCAAGACCTACATAATAGAACAGTGGCATTGATATGTCTGCCAATTTTTTAATATCAGCCATCGAAGCAACAGAAAGACAAAAAATAAGGATAATATACATCCCAAGCTGAAAAGTCTTTTTTATCTTCTTTACCCTGGGGACAAAAGAAAAGGCAATTCCCAGGGATGTTACCAAAAGTACTATTGCCGTGGTAGTGTAATCTTCAGGGAAAAGACCTCCAACAATAAAACTGAATCCCAATATAAAAACGGATAATCCAAAAGCCCCCAGGAGGGGCAGAATGGTATTCTTTTTAAAAATCCCTTCATAGGATTCAAATTCATTTTGAATATCCATTTCCTTAACTTTTATATCACCTGTTTCAGTAGACTTATAAGCCGGCAGGAACCAAAGAAATACTTTTTGTCCCACAGAAAAAATAAAAACCAGGTAGATAGCCCCAATAAGCATTTCGTAAGTATGGGTCATGATATATATTTCATTTGAAATACCCAGGGCCGTCTTTATTGCAGCCATATTGGGTGTTCCCCCTGTATAAACGCCAACCAGCAATCCGGCAACATTACCAATATCCTCAATACTCCCTTTAAAAATCCAGTAGCCAACAAAAATCATCAGAAGAACAGTAAAAAGACCAATTGCCAGGGAAGTCATGGCATGACCCGCCTGACTAAACCATTTTCTAACATCCATAGAAAACAGGATGAGTGGAAGAGCTAATAAAACAGAAATTGCCGTAAGCTTATCCTGGATAAAAGAAATGGTATTCCTGGTAACATCGCTACGAAGGATCTCACCCGATTCAAACATTTCTTTAATGCTGTCTAAAGGAATAAAGGGTGTGCCCAGTTCTTTCAATATTTCGTTATAATCTCCAGAAACTGAAGGGAATATCCCACTATTTCCGATTATTACTCCTATTATATAACAAATTAATACCGCTCCAACTTTCTTTACTGCCTTATACATATATTCAGCATGTATAACAAAGCCAGGAATAATAAAAAAAGAAAGAATGAAAACAACCGTAAGAATAATCTCTAGTCTATACATAATTTAAGTCTTTAATTAGTAATTAAGCTCAAAATAATATATTGGATTACGAACTGAAAGCGTTCTTTGGAAGTAAAAAAATTGCAAGGGAATTCATTCATATTGCTTTCCAAGAAAAGAAAAAAAAAGCAAAAACAAAAATTTTAGACCTACTCGTTTATGCTAACCTGCAATGAGAAAAATGAAAAACCACTCTCAAGAGGGACCATATCATAAACCAATTGATTTTCACTTTTTATTCTCATATCAATAAGTCCCATCCCATTTTTCAGAGTATTGGAAAGATCCTCATTTGTTAGCTTTTCAATAAACAATTTTCCCAGTCCTTCATTATCCAGGGAATTTATATGATCAATATGTTGGACCAGCACTTCTTCCTCTTCTTGTTTAATCATATTTCCTGTAATGATCTTATTTATTTTTCCATCCGATCCCATCATCAGAATTCCCGTCTTTCCATCCATTTCCGTTCCATGTTGTGAAATATTTTGCAGCATTTCCACAAGTACTGTATATATTCTTTTTCTTACAAGCGATGACTGATTCTTGCTTAACTTCAGATTCTCTATAATATCAAGCATATCAAAAGCTCCCTGGTCAGAAAACTGACTACAATACACAAGATTAATGTGATTTTCTCCCAGCTTCGACATGAGCTTTTCTGTGATATCAATTCCGTAGAAAGACACAGGTATTTCCGGTTTAGGTGCGGCAGGATCACTAATGAGTGTATCCATAAAGAAAAAGGAAAAACTATCATTCAGTCCTTTAAATTTATAGTCAATTTTATTCCCTGATTTTCTTGCTATTTCAATCAAACCCAATCCCGCGCCTCCTTTTTGAGAGATTGTTTGATCTTTTAATACCGATTTATAGTAATTCTTTAAGTCTATGGATTCTAGTTTATTTACAATTTGAAGTTTATGATCCAGTGACTCTACATGATCTTTCTGGATCATATTCCCCTGTGAAATATTGAACATTTCTCCCGCACTTTGAATTAGAAATATTCCATCATTAAGAGGAGTCTCTTTATCGGGGAGTTCCTGGTGCCTGGTTATGTTTTGTACACATTCCACGAGAATGTAAAAAGCACGTTTCTTGGTCTTTTTATTGATCCCCGATACATTAAAAATGCTTTGAGCAAAAGCAATTAGTCCATCAGAAACTGCCTGAGTAAATTCTCCCCTGTAACCGTAATTGATTTTGTATTTGATCATATCCTCAAAAAGAGAATAAATAAAGCGATGGTCTATAGAATTTGTCCGATCCATAAATACCTGAATTTAATGAGTATAATACAAATCTATGATTTTTTGAACCTTAAAACAACATAAGATGTAAAGCAGGCATTCTTTTACTATTATCTTACCTTAATTACCCTGGTACCTGCAAAATGAGTGTTATTTTTCATCTTCATTAAATTGTTTGAATTATGAAATATAATTAAGAATACTCAAGCTACAATTGCAAGGAACTGACCTGAATTACACACATTAAACAGCATTGCCATTTTTTGCCAGGGATATTCTTAATGTCCGGCAGTTTATCATTTCCCTGAAAAGTCAGGATTCGGTTCGGGCATTTTTGCTCCAAGTTCCCTTTGCCAAAGATGCAGCATATTCAGAAGTTTCATTGCTTCTTGAGGGTGTGTTTTAGAGAGATCATTTTTTTCTCCAATATCAGTTTTAAGATTAAATAATTCGTATTTCTCTTCTTCGTAGAATTCTATCAGCTTCCAGTCTCCAGCCCGGACAGCAGCACCCGGGGCCCATGTGCTTCCATGATAATGTGGATAATGCCAAAATATAGCCTTTCGGTTCAGGTTCTTTTCACCCTTTAGTAAAGACACTAAACTTAAACCATCAATATCTTGCTTTGTCATGGAAGTTAAGCCGGTAAGTTCAAGTATTGTAGGATAGAAATCTATGCTTGTCACTGGAACATTACATGTACTTCCCGGACTTGTGATACCTGAAGCACGAATAATAAGCGGTACACGAATGCCTCCCTCATAGCACCACCCTTTACCCGCCCTGAGAGGGGCATTTGATGTGGGGCTACCTGCTGACCTTAAAGTAGAAAGACCACCATTATCAGAGGTAAAAACTACAATCGTATTATCTGTTAACTTAAGTTCATCCAGTTTATTCAGAAGACGGCCAATATTTTCATCTAAAGCCTGGATCATTGAGGCGTAAGCAGCATTGTCCTGCCATAGTTTTGTTATACCGTTTCGCTCTTTGATACTCAAAGGATCGCTATACTGCAAAAAAGTCGCTCGCTTAATATTTTCTTCGATAAGCCGCTCACATGGCTGTATAGGGGTATGAACAGTATAAAAAGAAAGGAAAAGAAAAAATGGATGCTCATGATTTTCCTCTAAAAATCTCATTGATTCATCTGTGAGGCGATCGGGCAAGTATTCTCCCTCCGGCCCGTCACCAAGCCTGGGGTTCTTATAGGGGACATAATACCCTCCCGGAGGAGAACCCTTGTGATGCCCACCTTTGTTGATGTCAAAGCCCTGGTCTTCGGGGAAATAACCTTTATCGCCAAGATGCCATTTACCTGCAAAAAATGTTTTGTATCCATTACTTTGGAATGTTTCTGCAATAGTAATTTCGGAAAGAGGCAGCTGGTGAATGTCCTGTGTGCCAAGAAGTCTTCTGTTTTTAGGATCCAGTCCGGGTATCCAGTCTGTAATATTTAGACGAGCAGGGTACTTCCCTGTCATGATAGATGCACGTGTGGGGGAACAAACCGGACAGGAAGCATATGCATCTGTGAAACGCATGGCAGATCCGGCAAGCTGATCTATGTTTGGGGTCCTGTAAAACAGACTTCCCTGGCAACCCAGGTCCTTCCAGCCCAGATCATCAACCAGAATAAAAACCACATTGGGTTTATAGTTATTATCTGCAGCTTGTAGCTGGCGAGGTAGAAAAAGACCCAAACAGACAAATGCTAAAACTGCCAATAAAAGCCCTGCCGGGAAAGTGTGGTTTCTGGTTTTTCTTTCTTTCATATGATAATTATATTGAATTCACTTTAGTTGTTGGGTATTTAAAAGTCGCAATTATTTACTTACAAAACAATATTAAATATACTATCAAAACCTAAAAAGCCTTATCTTTAACTTAAATTGAAATGTTGCAACTTTCATAGAAACAGGCCTTACTTCTAGTTTAATCTGATCAAAATGAAAGCTAAATATTTA
The DNA here is from genome assembly GCA_030642585.1 of Bacteroidota bacterium. Lineage (GTDB taxonomy): Bacteria > Bacteroidota > Bacteroidia > Bacteroidales > VadinHA17 > JAYEGO01. The sequence goes on from DAOWNN010000053.1 coordinate 7,743, forward strand.
GTATCAATCATTCTTATACTATTCTTATGTGATTCTTGCACCAGCTATATTTATTATTCAATTGCTACTCCACCTGCAATACAAACAAGTGATAGTAACAATAGCATAGGCTTTATTAACAAGTATGATTATTCCAGTCTTACGTTTGAAAATGTAAAAAAAAACAAAGTATATGGCAATGCCGTAAAAACACTTATTGCTAACCTGGATAAGTCTTTCACTTTAGATGAACATTTCAACTTTACCATCCTGGATTCACTTATTCAGGGTTTGGCCCTTGAAGACTTTCCTGATTTTCTTAATGAAAGTGATGTTATTAGGTATTGTGAAAATGGCAAAGTAGATATGCTATTGGTATTGGAATTTTTTAATACCTACTTTATTACCGAAACTGAGGTAGAAGAAAATGAAGATGGAGGAAAAATCCGGACTAATTATGTTGACCTCATTATGGAGGCTGGAATTACGCTCTATAACCAATCTGGAGAAATTGCAGACAGGCTAAAAGTTACTGAATCCCAGTTTTATCAAACAAGGCCTGCTTTAAGTAGTTTCATTGTAATTGGGCCTTCAATGAAAAAAGCAGGTAAAGAAGTAAACGCCCTGGCAAAAAGAATAGGAGAAAATTATGTTCGAAATTTTTATCCGGGAAGTGAAATGGTAAAAACTAAAATATACACGGGGAAAGCTTTTAAGGAAGTAACTTCTCTTATAGATAGGCGCAATTGGTTAGAAGCTATTGATCTCCTCCTGCCCCTTACTAAATCTCAAAATTCAAAAACCGCAATAAGGGCAATGCACAATCTGGCCGGGGTCTATGAAGTAACAGGCAATTATGAAGCTTCAGATTACTGGAAAAGAAAATCGAAGGAATAAATAAGTAGAATTGTTCAGCTTAATACCTTTGGAACCTATAGCTCTGAAAGAGCTGCTTGTACGAGCATAGGACGAAGTTTTATGGTTTGGCAAATAAGATAAATCCAGGGCTGAAAGCCCGAAATGTATGCTTTTTAAAGTCCGGTGCTGTCCTAAATGAAATATTTTGAATATCGAACAAGGATTAACGATTTCAGATTTTCAGTCACTTCGCAAATCGTTAATCGGTGTTCCTTGTTCTTATATCGATTTAAATCTTCTTTCTTTTATAGCAATTTATCCGGCCCAGCTCTCACGGTCCAGCAATGGTCCGGAAATTTTATTCAGGTATTTCTGTACTACCCCCGGACTACACACACAATCTTTTTCAGGGTGATTGTAAAAGCCGCAGGGACATGGATTCATTGAAGCAACGAGCATAATAGTGTTCTTTATGAAGTACCCGCTTCACGAAATAGCACTTAACTGACTGGTATTATATTAGTTAAGCACATTATGTTTTGTTTATTCAAACAATGTTTGCTGGCCACCCTTTTTAATTTTCCATCTATTATTCCCTATATTGGTTGCAATTCTTTCTAACACTTTTAGAATAGTTTGATTTTCTGGTGTTATACCATTTCATAATAAAGGCATAACATCAAGCATAATTTCGTCCGTTGTTGGGATAATATTCTTTTATCCCAATTATTTTGGTTATATTTAATATAACTGAAAAATATAATTATGAGAAAATTTATTTTCGCTTTAATTTTCATTTTCGGGATAATTTCTTGTGAAAAATATGATACTTTGCCAGAACCATATGTAGATCCTGATGTTATAGAAAATTTTACATATGATGAAGATGGAGTAGTTTACCAATTAATAAATGATTTAGACTCTATCATATATGAAATGTCTTACGATACTACAATATTTGTAGTTTTTGATAGTATTTTAGTTATTAAATTTCATATACCATTTCTTTCTCATCAGTATGATTCAGCATATAAATACACATCTTTTTTAAAATTTGGTCAAAAAGCTAATTGGAGATATTTAAATGATGATTATACGTTAAGTTTTATATGTTATGGAAATAAATGTTTTGAATATCACACATATCTTAATGCTTTTGAAAATCCAGGAGATACTATAAAAATTAAATGTTCAAAATATTTAAAATTTTATTGAATTTTATAATACTCTAGGCGGAATATCGCCACCACCCCCTAGCACTCTGGCCTGTCCAAGCAGTGTGAGTAATATGAATATATTGCGGAGCGACTAGGAGAATCTGGGAGTATTATTTATAAAAAGTAGATTTAAATTTCAATTTCCCGAACTTGCATTTTGAAGCCTCTTCAATAGTCATTGAAGAATCTTTTCTTTGAATCTGAATTTCTCTGTAAATTTCAGCATCTCGGAGGCAATCTAACAATGCCTTAACTCCATATGAGTCGTCTGGTATATAAACATTCCATTGTATTGGTTTTCCTATATAAGCAAGAACATCAGCTATACAATCACCTATCCTATCATA
>DAOWNN010000191.1 GCA_030642585.1 Bacteroidota bacterium
TATCGGATCGGTATATAAGTCGAGGTGCCAAACATTTACAGCACCCGGAAGGTGAACCTGTTGATAATCTGAAAGTGTTCTTGTGGATACAATGATAACATTTTTATCCTTCATTTTGCCTTTCAGCTCTTTGGCTGAAATGAGTTCCGGACCTGCAAACACGTTACCGGCAAATACCAGCAAAGCTAAAAGCAGTCCAAATAATCTTATTTTTGTTTTCATATCAAATAATTAAGAAGTTACAATTAAAAAGTTACTTGCATTTGCACCAGCAAACAGTCATTAGGTATCTCGTTAGCTTCCTCTGCCCTGTATGAGTAGTTTATCTGGAACCTTGTCCAGTCGTTAAAGAAATAATTTACCCCCGCGGTAATAATTGTCTCCAGGTTGTTATCTGCTGTAGTGTCACCATCATAGGTTTCAAACTTAACAACAGGTTGCAGATTCCATGGGGTCATATACAGAAGTTGCGCATACATACCACTCCTTGTAATAGGTCCTTCGTGAATTTCAATAGGTGTTCCGTCACATCCGCCACCTGTTGTATAGGAACCTGTGTCTTCTCCCCAAATATACTCTGCCTGCATAATGAAACCTTTCCAGTCAAGTTGAACTTCTCCGGCAAAACGGGTGACATCATTATCAGAGGCACTACCTGTAACCCCTTTTCTAAAGCTACCACCAAAACGAAGTACTTCCCAGGGTTGAATAGTTACTCGTCCAACAATAGCTTTATTATTGTTTTCGTCATAAAAGCCTCTTCTGTAACCATTCATAAGGGCAACATTATAGTTTATCTTGCTGTCTAATACACTTCCCCAAACCATTAATCCCTGGTCCCTGTTCGGTAAGGCAAGTTCATTTACCACTTTTGACCGGTTTATTGTATAAAGCTTGTGACAGGCCGTGCTTAATTCCTGTGAAAAAGGAGGCTTATACTGGCCCAAAGTTATTTTTGCAAATGAAAATCTATTATAAGAAATAAATGCATCCAATAAAAATGGAGCATCAGGCATAAACTTTGAGAAATCAACAATAGCATAGTAACTAAAATCGTAAGGGATGTTTCCGGTAACACCAATACGTGCTCTTCTGAAAGCGAAACTGTTGTTCCATCCATCGGCAGTTTCATGCATTTGAAATTCAGGTTGTAAAAAACCAATTACTGAAACTCCTTCATCAGAAGCCGGCTCCATACATCCCTGAGCAAACATTTGAACTGTTCCCAAAAAGAACAGCATCATAAGAAATAGGGTGATCTTTTTCATTATGTATATGTTTATAATTAATAATCAGAAAAATTAAAAAAAAGATATGCGGGTAGCCCGCATATCTTTTAAACATTTATTTTGTTGTTGCTTCAAGGGTCAAATCTTCAGGACAGCCTGTAGCTAATGTCCATTTGTGAGCGGTCAGATTATCATAAATAAGGCTGTTTACTCCAAACTTAAGGCTTGTGGTAGTATATCCCAGCACACTCAAATAAGCAGTAACCACTGAAGAGGTCTGGCCTGTCCAGCAATAAGTGGCTATTGTTTTTGAAGGATCAATATGCTTAAATTCTTCTCCTGCAATAGTCAGGGGCTTAACACGGTAGGCTCCAATAATGTTGCCATATGTTGTAACATCGCCCTCATCCCAAAAGTTATTAATTAAATAACCTCCGGGGTTTCCAAGAATAGTTGCCCCTGGGGTACCCTTAAAACCACCTTGAAGCATAGCTTCTATCTGTGCTGCAAGAAATTCTGCATCGGTACTGCTATAAACAGGAAGATCTGGATCATCAAATTCCTTGTTAGCAACAATAGATCCTGGAGCGTCAATCCAGTTTGCATCAGGGGTTTCAGTATTTACATTCCCTGACCAGTTATCCAGGCTTGAATGCCAACCCGACATTCCCCATTTCAGTACTTTAGCTGTTGGGTAACCGCTTAATCGTAAAGCCGTCACTGCATGTCCTGCAGACTGTCCTGTAAAACATACCGCAATAATGGTCTTTGTGCCAGCAAGTGCAGCTGTATCCAGAACATTAAGCAGGGCACAATTTACCGCACCGGGAATGTGACTTGCGTCGTATTTTGCAGCAGAACGGAGATCAATTACGAAATAATCATCCATATCAGCATCGACAGTTTCAGCTGTAGTGATCCATCCATCAAGAACGTCACTCAAATCCATGTTATTAGCTGCCATATAGGCTGTCAATGCTTGAAATTCAGGGTCTGTTTTACGCTCCGGAGTTTCAGTGTCCTTCTTACAACTGCTAAACAGTATTGCCGGAACCAGCAAAATTAAAAGTGAAAATCTTAAAAACTTTTTCATAATAAATAAAAATTTTGGTTAGTTAATAAATCATTTGTTTTGTTTTCCCATTCTTCTGTTAATTAATTAACAGTACAAGTGCCAAAAAAAAGGGGAACACAGAGGCAAATGTAAAGCATATGTAATAAATTCACCATACAGTGAGCATGGGGATTTATCAGGTAAAAACTTGTAATAAATCATTTATTAATTGATCTGTATCATAATATTACTTGATTTCAAATCAATTTGTTTTAATTTTACCCTGATTAACAGCATATTTACATGAGGCCTGAAACACATCCCCCCTGTAAGAATTGCACTTGCATTTCAACACCCTTCAGATTTTTGAATCAGGATGAGTTGGCATATATCAACCAGAACAGGCTTGAAATTAAGTTCAAAAAAGGAGAAAACCTTTGCAAGCAAGGTACTCCTGCTTCCCATGTCATCTACCTCAGGAGTGGACTAATCAAGATTATTTCGGAAGAAAACAGGGGCAATTTGGTTTTGTCTATTGAAACAAGTGGATATTTCCTGGGGCTTCAGGTTTTGTTTAAGCCACAAAAACTTCCATTTTCTGCAGTGGCCAGTGAAGATACCCTTGCCTGCTTATGGGATATGAATGCATTTGCTGAGCTTATAAAAAGAAATGCAAGCTTTGCTGCAGGAATGATGAAGCAAATTAATGATGATATTAATAGAAGTTACCAACGAATAGCCACCCTCGGACTAAAGCACGTTCATGGAAGATTATCTGATCTTTTGCTTAGTCTTTCGGTACATGTGTATAAATCCACTAAGTTTACTACATCCCTTGCCAGAAAAGACATGGCAGAAATTACCAATATGTCTCCGGAAAGTCTTTCCAGGGTTCTGAAAGATATGAAAGATGAGAAATTACTGAAAGTAAACGGCAAGAGTTTTGAACTTATAGATATTAAAGCCCTTAAAAAGATGGAGTAAGGTAAGATTTGAGCCTGATAAAATGAGAAATGAATGACAACAATTATGTCAAATGTCAGAGGTTAAAAGTATAATATCAAATGTTGAGACCTCTTTTATTTACATGATACATTTGACATTTGCCTTCTGACATTTGACATAAATATCAGAAGATGCCCCCATTTTCGTTGCCTGGTACTTTTGTCTAATCTGTATTAATATATCCGGACCAGACACTTTTATCCTCTTTCACTGATCTTTTTTAGCAGGTCATAATTCAGAATCCGAAATTTTTTCCCTTTTACTTCCAGGATATTCCCTACCTTAAAATCTTTCAGAGCTCTTGTTACACTCTCCCTGGTAGTTCCGATCAGGCCAGATAAGTCGTTATGTGAAAAGGGTAATTCAAAGCTTCTATTAACAAAAATATCATCTGTAAAATATAGTAATGCATCTGCCAGGCGACCATTAATTTGTTTTTGTTGTTGGTCTACAAATCTCCGATAGTAGCTCAATTCCTCAGAACATACATAATTCAGAATTTTTGTAGCAAAGGGTCCGCTTTTATTGATCAACTCCTTAAACACATGGACATTGATGTAACAGGCCCGGATATCACCCAGTGCAGTTGCAGAAAAGTGATTAATTTTTCCTCCCAGAATGGTTTGAATTCCCAAATATGAATTTGGCCGTGCAATTTTCAAAATCTGATCACGTCCATTTGGCCCAAGCATGTGAATCTTTGCAAATCCTTCTTTTAGATACACCACATGTGAATGAGGCAGTCCCTCCGTAAAGATTTTTTCCCCACCCTGTAAATGAACATCCAAACAACCCTGTTCAAGAATTTCAAGATCTTTACGGCCAAGCACAAGTGCCGCATCAGATTTATTTCGACACTCATGGCATTTTGAGCCTTCTTTATTTACCTGAATCATTGTGTTCTAAATATTAATTTGTGTTTATTAGTGACGAATTAATTTAATAAACCCAAAACACATATCACACTACATATTTGAAACAAATATCACACTTATTTTTGACAATTCTTACACTATATGACAAGGCATTAAGATTACATCTTCATACCTTTGATTTATACACCAGTTCAGTGGGAAGATGAATACACAAAACAATAAAATTTCAGGGTGGAAAAATTTTCTGATGAATGCAGGTTTTCATTGTATGGTCCTCGGGATGGTTGGAGTTCTGGCATTGATACTGATTGGTTTTTTATCATGTTGCCTTGGCTTTCCTAAGATTGTATTCTATATCGCTCTTGGAGCCGGTTTAGTGCTTGGAATTACATGGTCAATCTTATGCATGAAATGTAATTGCAGCAATCTTCGCTCAGGAAAAGAATGAATCTTCAGAATAAAATTTCCTCCTGATGATTATTATTACCTCCCTTAGTACCATGGCAGGCCGGAATCATATTTTTCACTTTTTCATCAGGCTTATACATTTTTATTCTTTGTAATACAGACCTGTTACGATCTTTAACTAGCAATCCAAATTCCGGATGTTTTACTTTACCCAAATTCTGAAATCTGCTCCAACCTCTCAATATCCACAATCTCCATCCCCTTCCCTTCTATTTTAATAATCCCGTCATTCCTTAATTCAGAAAGTATCCTGATTACGTTTTCAGTTCGCATATCAATAAGTTCCCCTATTTCCTTTCTTGAAACAGGAAGTTCAAATTTGTTGTTTTTGTAGATCTCTTTTGAAAACATTAAAATAATATAGGCAGTCCTTCCCCTGAGATTCTTCAGATTAATGGTAAGTCTTGTATTGAGAATATGGTCATTCATTTTGCTCATCTTTTCAAGAAGAGTGTTAGCAAATTCTCCATTGGAATGCACCATTTGTTTAACCAGATCCAGCGGAATGGTACAAACTGATGAATCTTCAAGAGTAGATATAGAGTACTGGTAATTTGTTTTTGAAAAAACGCTCAACAGTCCTACAAAATCCAGGGGCTTTGCCACTCCCACGATTTGTTCTTTTCGAATACCAGCAGTTTTATAAACTTTCAATAAGCCTTCTTTCAAA
>DAOWNN010000160.1 GCA_030642585.1 Bacteroidota bacterium
ACTGATCGTTCTTGTGAATAATATTACTCGAATAAATATGAATGTCAGATTGTAGTGAAGTTTTATCATTGCTTAATGAAAAAAGTGATAAAACTTCAATATTGCCTTTATATTGAATGGAGTCATCATTTGACCAGGAAGTTTGAAATAGCAAAGAATCTTTCCTGAGATTTGTGTAGACTGAAAAATCAGTTAGTAAGACGGCATTTTCATTTAATGAGAGATCCCGGGTTTGAAATACAAAATTGATTTCATCCATTTTTTCTGATGCCAGAAGAAACCTGGGGCTGTAGAATATATTTGTTCCATAAATAAAATGATCTGAGGAACCCTCAATTAAAACCTGTTTCACGGAGGGTTGAAACCACCCATGAATTTTAGCATCCTGGGCAATCTGAATCTGAGGAAAGAAAAAGTCGCTAATTTTTTCTGTGTTTTTGAAATGAATGTCAAAGGAAAAATTATTCTGGTAAATTCCAGTTGTATCGGGGAAATATTTAAGGGTAGATGGTAGAAAAATTGCCTGTAGGTAATGGATGGATGGCAGAAACATATTGAATTCATAATCTCCGCGAATTTGAGCATCCAGGTAATCAGTTTGTAATAAAACCCAACTTGAATCAGGCCTGTTATGTGCTTCCAGACTGAAGTCATAAGCTTCAATATCTTTTCCTTTAGACCTGTACCTTGAATTAAGCAGTTTGATGTATCCATTAAAATCATCTACTGTGGTGCCTGTGAAGTTCGCTGTCATCAGCAGGGAAAGGTCAGCTGTAGAGTCGGCGGGAGTGAAATGAAGTGCATATAAATTGGCCCTTGGAATGTTTAAACTAAAATCAAATTCAGGTATTTCCTTTGAGAAATCCAAAAGACCTAAGAAATCCAGCCTTATGTTAGGATCATCAATAGAAATGTTCCCATTGAAAGATTTGTCAGAATAAATACCCGATAGTTCAACATTATGGTAATCATAATTATTAAGAAAAATATGCTGAATATTCCCTTCAAGCTTAATGTTGAAGAGCTTATCCGGAGAAAAAGAGCCCAGAACCCCAACACTTATGTTCATGCTTCCCAGAAAGTCTTCAAGTCCTGTAAATTTCCCGATATTGAAATCAATAGTGCTCAGTTTTCCTTCAAAGAGGAATGATTGTGCATCATCAGGGATTATTGAAATATCTGTATTGGCAATGCCAAGGTCTGTGACAAATTTCCCGTAGCTTACAAAATCATCTGTAAAACCTGTAAATACACCATTAAAATCGATATTACCTAACTTTTCAATGTTCTTCATAATTTCAGGATTCTTAATAAATTCCCATTTGGTAAGAATCTCAAAATCATCCTTGTCAAGTTTTAATTCACTTAGATTTACATACCAGAAAGCATTTTCTATGAGTGGAAGTCCGGAAATGTCAAATTTTCCGGAAAGAATACTTTTTGTTCCAAATTTTAACAGGATCTTACGACCATGAAAATTTGACAATTTGCCACTTACAGAACCTGTGAAATTAACCTGCTGGTCTATTACTGGAAGCTCAGGGACAAAATAGGCCAGATCAACTGAATGAAGGTCAGAGTTTTCAATTTGAATATTCAATTTTACTTTTTCTTCAAATCTTTTAAAGTCTTTATAGTGATTGAAGTCGAAGCTAATTTTTTTAGCATTTATAATGGAATGGCCGGTATTAATCTTGTTATTCAGGAAATGCAATTGTTTTTTTATGATTATTATTTCCGATTCAAATTTTTCCATTACAAAACCGGTTTCTTCAATAAAACTCATTTTATTTACCCGGAAACTAACTCCATTATCAATGGTATTGAGACTTTTTGCGGAAATATTTAGTTGGCTGATATGAAGATCTGAAAAGTTTATTCTGTTTGAAATATCTTTTTTTCTATAGTTTTCAAGAGAAAATTTCCCATTGTTGTACTCAATATTATGAATCATGACCCGAAATGGGGTAGTTTTACTTGTGTCTTTTGCTTCCTTAAGAGTTTGGGTAATAAATTTAAGATTTATGACATCTGTTGAATCTTTTTTCAGATAAAATCCGGGTTGGTTCAGGGTGAGTTTACCAATTTCAAGAATTTGTTTTCTTCTGCTAAACTTTCTGATTCTCGCCTGGAGCAAAGGCACAAACAACAAGGTATCGCCATACTGATCTTCAACATATACATTTGTCATTTGAATTCTGTTCAGGAACTTAACTTCGACTGATCCAACAGAAAATTCTGCCCGCAAGGATTCAGAGGCAGAATCCATTATTTTATTTACCAGCCATGATTGAACATATGGATTTTTCAGTGAAAAAACACCTATTATTGATACTGAAATAAAAACCAGTAAAACAATCCCTCCTATTTTGAATAAATTTTTAATAATTTTGGTTTTTCTTACGGGGGAAAGTTTAATTTAAAAGACAGATAATCAGGAAATTATTTTAAAGCAAAATTTGTTCCAAAACTAGAAACAGGTTTAAAATTTTAAAATTAACTCAAAAAAAGTAAAAAAAGCTTAAAAATTGACGAATAAGGATTTAAAGAACATAATTATTTTAGGCATTGAATCTTCCTGTGATGATACTTCAGCTGCAGTTGTCAGGGACGGGTATGTTTTATCCAATGTAATGGCTACTCAGGATGTTCATAAAAAGTATGGTGGGGTAGTTCCTGAGCTTGCATCCCGGGCTCATCAGCAAAACATTATCCCTGTTGTGGATGATGCTTTAAAAACAGCTGGTATTTCTGTTGAGAGTGTAAGTGGGGTAGCATTTACAAGAGGGCCTGGGCTGTTGGGATCTTTGCTTGTTGGTACCTCTTTTGCAAAAGCTCTCGCCCTGGCCAGAGATATTCCTTTAATTGATGTAAATCATCTCCAGGCTCATATATTGGCGCATTTTATTTTTGAAAAGGGTAAGGAGACAGAAGTTCCCAAATTTCCGTTTTTGTGCTTGCTGGTTTCAGGCGGGCATACTCAACTTGTAATAATGCATGATTATATGAAAATGGAGATTATAGGACAAACAATTGATGATGCAGCAGGTGAGGCTTTTGATAAATGTGCCAAAGTTATTGGTTTGCCATATCCAGGTGGCCCATTGATTGATAGATTAGCAGCCGATGGAGATCAGAATGCCTTTCGGTTTTCAAAACCAAGAATTCCGAATTTTGATTATAGTTTCAGTGGACTGAAAACATCATTCCTCTATTTTTTGAGAGACGAGATAAAAAAGAATCCTGATTTTATTCTGGAAAATAAAAATAATCTTGCAGCATCTCTTCAAAAAACGATTATAGATATTCTTATGCAAAAACTTATTCTGGCTTCAGAAAAAACCGGTATCAGGGAAATTGGAATTGCAGGAGGTGTCTCTGCAAATTCAGGTTTAAGAAAAGCATTGATAGGTGAAGCAGAAAAGTATGGCTGGAAGGTTCATATTCCTGAATTTATGCTAACTACAGACAATGCAGCAATGATTGCTATCAATGGATATTATAAATTTTTAAAGGGTGAATTTACAGATCAATCTGTTGCTCCCGATGCACGCTGGAAGTTTTAATCACTTTTTTGGAGTTATACTTCATATAAATTAAATAGACAATTCTGCAAAAGTTCTTAAAGTTTGAAATCAATTTTATATATTTACATTCAAGTCAACTTATAGTATGGAAAAGTACCTTATTCAAGGCTCACAAAAGACACCAGTTATTGATCTGGATGAAGGAGGCGTTCTGAAAATTGGGGGGCGGTCAATTCATGAAGACCCGGAAAGGTTTTTTGAACCGGTGGTTAAATGGATAGATGAGTACTGCCGTCTGCATAAGGAAGACCATACTACGGTTGAAATTGAACTGGAATATTTTAATAGCGGTTCAGCAAAGTTTATTCTCAGTATCCTTCAGACTCTGACAAAGAAAATTCAACCCAAGGAACATCTGACGATCAATTGGCATTTTGAGGAGGGGGATGATGATATCCTGGAAAGGGGTGAGTATTATTCTTCTTTACTGGATAAGGAATTTGTTTTTATCAAAGAAGGCTAAAGTCAAGCCAATTGTTTCCTGTCGTCATGCTATCCAAAGGACTCTTTCGAAAAATTAACTCACTGCCTGCCCCGAACATCGGGAACAGCAGGAAGTAATTTGGGAATAGGCAAGGTTTAAAATCTACATAAGTATAGGGTGAGGGACGGGGTGGTATGAGTCCTGTGTTTATAGCATTCTCTGGCACTAAGCTCTTTCTTATTTATTATCATTAAATTTGCCACCTGCTAATTTGTACATTATGATAGAGCGTATAGCTGAACTTAATAATAGGTATTCACAGGCCCCTGTCGAGGAGGTGTTAATTTATTTTTTAGCGAAGTTTAAAGGAAAGATTGCGTTTTCAACAAGCCTTGGGGCTGAAGACCAGGTATTAACACATATGATTGCCGGTATTGATACCGGAGTTAAATTTTTCACCCTGGATACCGGCAGGATGTTTCCTGAGCTATATGAATTAATTGATCTAACCTGTAAGACATTCAATATTGAAATAAGCACCTATTTTCCCAATTTTGAGAGGGTTGAGAATATGGTGAAAGCCAAAGGTGTAAATCTATTTTATGATAGTATTGAAAACAGGAAATTATGTTGCCAGGTTAGAAAGCTTGAGCCTCTGAAAAGAGCCTTTGAAGGTTTGGATATATGGATTTGTGGTTTGAGAAGCGATCAATCTGTTACACGGTTGAACACAAAACTTTTAGAGTGGGATGATCAGAATGGTTTATTGAAATTAAATCCTTTACATAACTGGTCTCATGACCAGGTGTGGCAATATATTCGTGCTAAGCATGTACCATATAACCCCTTGCATGATAAGGGCTTTTTAAGTATTAGCTGCCAGCCCTGTACACGTGCGGTTAAAGAAGGAGAAGATATTAGGGCCGGACGGTGGTGGTGGGAGCAACCCGAAAGTAAAGAATGTGGACTCCATAATAGTCCCGTTTATAAAAAGATGAAAAAAGAGATGAGAGATGTTAGTGAAACTTGACTTTTGCAAGCCTGCCCGGCATGGTATTTTCCTGACGGGCTTGCGCAGCAAAAGGCAATAGTTGAACTAATCCCGATATCCGACGCAGGAGGATAATCGGGAAGGAGAAGAGGCACAAGACGCAGGGCGCAGGGCACAGGGGAAGAAGAGGTGAGTGAGCAAAAGAAGAGGTGAGAGGAGAGAGAGCGACAAGACAGTTTTATCCTTTTCTATATCTTGCCAGAATGCTTGCAATTGAAAACAGAATAAACATAAAACCCAAAAAGCACATAAATAAAAAAGCTACGATATTACTTGCAGTAACCCCTTCCGGTGAATTTGCTGAGATCTGAATTCCTGCAACTATTGCTACCAAGATTAAGAACCCAACGACCAAACTTACAATATCATAAAAAGTAAAGATAATTTGAGTTGTCTTATAAATAGGAGATTTCCTGAATTCATTAAATTTTCTCTTTGCTTCCTGAGCTGCTCTTGCCCTTGCTTTCATTCTTTCCCTTCTGAGCCATTGCTTGTAAATTTCCTCAGCAGGAGGTGTTTGTGATTTACTTTGACTGCTTATTTTTTCCTTTAATTTCAGATTGGTAAGAAATTCATAAGC